>NZ_CEXFHW010000130.1:0-11542 GCF_982640115.1 Quisquiliibacterium sp.
GCTCGCCGCGGTGCGCGCGGTGGCCGACCGGCTCGGTGCCCTGCGCGGCCTCGGCGCGCAGCTCGACGAGCAGGCCCGCGCCCAGGTGGCAGCCCAGGCCCAGCTCGATCTCGCCCGCCAGCGTCTGCAGGCGGGTCTGGGCAATCGCCTTGCGGTGCTCGCCGCCGAGGGCGGCGTGATCGCGCAGCGCCAGCAGGAGCTGGAGCTGCGCACCCGATTGCTCGAGAACCGGCTCGGCCTCATCCGTGCCCTCGGTGGCGGCTATGCCGCCGACACCGTCACCCTGTCCATCCGTACCCAGCCATGAGTGAGCCGCAGCCGTCCCCATCCTCGCCACCTGCCGCGCCCAATGGCCGCCGCACCCGCGCCATGCTGCGGGTGACCGCCCTGGTGGTGCTGGCCGGACTGGCCTATGTCGCGTACTACCTGGTGTTCCTGCGCGGCCGCGAGAGCACCGACAACGCCTACGCCCAGGCCACGGTGGTGCAGATCACGCCGCAGCTGGCCGGCACGGTGGTCGAGGTCACCGCCGACGACACCGATCTGGTCAAGGCTGGCCAGCTGCTGGTGCGTCTGGATGCAGCCGATGCGCAGGTCGCCCTTGACCAGGCGGTGGCGCAGCTCGCCCAGTCGGTGCGCGAGACCCGCACCCTGTTCGCATCGAATGCCACGCTCGAGGCGCAGGTGGCCGCCCGTCAGGCCGATCTCACCCGGCAGGGCATCGAGCTCAAGCGCGTCCTCGAGGATGCCGCGCGGCGTGAGCCGCTGCTCAGGAACGGCGCGGTCGCGCGCGAGGAATACGACCATGCCATGGCGCAGGCGCAGTCGCTGCGCAGCCAGGTGCAGGCGGCCGAATCCGCGCTCGAGGCGGCCCGTGCTCAGCTTGCCGCCAACCAGGTGCTCACCGAAGGCACCAGCGTCGAGCGGCATCCGGCGGTGGTGCGCGCGGCAACCCGTGTCCACGAGGCGCAGCTCGCCCTGGATCGCACCCGCCTGACCGCGCCGATCGGCGGCTACATCGCCCGTCGCAACATCCAGGTCGGCCAGCGGGTGCAGGCCGGCACCGGGCTGATGTCGGTGGTGGCCCTCGATCAGGTCTGGGTCGATGCCAACTTCAAGGAAGGGCAGCTGCGCAGCCTGCGCATCGGCCAGCCGGTCAAGCTGCAGGCCGATCTCTACGGCTCGACCGTGGAGTACGACGGCACCGTCGAGGGCATGGGCGCGGGCACCGGCTCGGCCTTTGCGCTGCTGCCGGCGCAGAACGCCAGCGGCAACTGGATCAAGGTGGTCCAGCGCCTGCCGGTGCGCATCGGGCTCGACCCGAAGCAGGTGGCGGCGCATCCCCTGCGGGTGGGCCTGTCGATGCGGGTGACGGTCGATGTCAGCCGCCAGGACGGGCCGAGCCTGGCCCAGGCTCCGCGTCAGGCCAGTGCCCCCACAGCCACCGAGGACGCGGCCCGGGCGGCGGCCGATGCACTGGTGCGGCGCGTGATCGCCGAGAACATCGGGAAGCGCTGAGTGTCGGCAGCGCCGCCGCTGCCACCGCTGCAGGGCGGCGCGCTGGTCGCCGGCACGCTGGGGGTGTCGCTGGCCACCTTCATGACCGTGCTCGACAGCTCGATCGCCAATGTGTCGCTGCCGGCGATCGCCGGCGACATGGGCGTGAGCCCCACCCAGGGCACCTGGGTGATCACCTCCTTCGGCGTGGCCAATGCCATCTCGGTGCCGCTCACCGGCTGGATGGCGCGGCGCTTCGGCCAGGCCCGCCTGATGCTGTGCTGCGTGGCCGCGTTCACGGCCTTCTCGTGGCTGTGCGGCATGGCCGGCTCGCTCGAGATGCTGATCTTCGCCCGCGTGCTGCAGGGCCTCGCCGCCGGGCCGCTGGTGCCCTTGTCGCAGACCCTGCTGCTCTCCAGCTATCCGCCGGCACGGGCCGGCACCGCGCTCGCCGCCTCGGGCGTCACGGTGCTGGTGGCGCCGGTGGTGGGGCCGCTGCTTGGCGGCTGGATCACGGACAACATCGCGTGGCCCTGGATTTTCTACATCAACATCCCGGTGGGTCTGATCTCGGCGATGCTGATTGCCAGCGTGCATCTGAGCCGTGAGTCGCCCCACGGCCCCGCTCCCCTCGACTACGCCGGTCTCGCCCTGCTGGTGGTCTGGGTGGGCAGCCTGCAGCTGATGTTCGACCTGGGCAAGGAGCTCGACTGGTTCGAGTCGGTGGAGATCGCCGCGCTGGGCGTGATCGCGCTCACCGGCTTCCTGTTCTTCCTGGCCTGGGAACTCACCGAACGCCATCCGGTGGTCGACCTCAGTCTGTTCGCGCGACGCAACTTCCTGCTTGGCTCGGTGTCGCTGTCGATCGCCTTCGGCCTGTTCTTCGGCAATGCCGTCATCCTGCCGATCTGGCTGCAGCAGCACATGGGTTACACCGCCTTCTGGGCCGGCATCTCGCTCGCGCCCATGGGCGTATTCGCGATCCTGCTCTCGCCCTGGGTGGGCCGGCAGATCGGCCGGGTGGACCCGCGCCTGCTGTCCACCGTCTCGTTCAGCGGTTACGCGCTGGTGCTGTGGATGCGCTCGCACTTCAACACCGAGGTCGACCTCTACACCATCCTGATCCCCACGCTCCTGCAGGGCGTGTCCACGGCCTTCTTCTTCATCCCGCTGCAGTCGATCATCTACGCCGGTCTGCCGCTCAGCCGGCGTCCCTCGGCCGGCGGCCTGAGCACCTTCCTGCGGGTGAGCGCCGGGGCCTTCGGCACCTCGGCTGGCGCCACGCTGTGGGAGCACCGCGCGTCGATGCACCACGCGCATCTGGTGGAGCAGATCGCAGCCGGCCATGCCGGCGGACAGCAGGTCGTCGACACGCTTCGTCAGGCGGGCCTCGGGCCGGCGCAGACCGCCGGCTACATCGACCGCCTGATCGAGCAGCAGGCCTTCACGATGGCGGCCACCGACATCTTCCATCTGTCGGCCGGGGTGTTCGTGCTGCTGCTCGTGCCAATCTGGTTCGTGCGGCCGCCCGCGCCGGTGGCCACCGGGGCAGCGCGATGAGCGCGCCGCCGGCGGCCATCGAGCCGCTGCAGGGCAGCGCCCGGCTGGTCGGCACCATCGGGGTGTCGCTGGCCACCTTCATGACGGTGCTCGACAGCTCGATCGCCAATGTCTCGCTGCCGGCGATCGCCGGCGACATGGGCGTGAGCCCCGCCCAGGGCACCTGGGTGGTGACCTCCTTCGGCGTGGCCAATGCCATCTCGGTGCCGCTCACCGGCTGGCTGGCACGCCGCTTCGGTCAGGTGCGGCTGATGGTGCTCAGCGTGCTCGCCTTCACCCTGTTCTCGTGGATGTGCGGCGCCGCGCCCTCGATCGAGACCCTCATCC
Source organism: Quisquiliibacterium sp. (assembly GCF_982640115.1). Lineage (NCBI taxonomy): Bacteria > Pseudomonadati > Pseudomonadota > Betaproteobacteria > Burkholderiales > Burkholderiaceae > Quisquiliibacterium > Quisquiliibacterium sp. Next base: position 3,385 of record NZ_CEXFHW010000130.1, read on the forward strand.
TTGCCCGGGTGCTGCAGGGCCTGGCCGCCGGCCCGCTGATCCCGATCTCGCAGGTGCTGCTGCTCTCGAGCTACCCGCCGGCCCGCGCCGGCGCGGCGATGGCGGCCTGGGGCATGACGGTGCTGGTGGCGCCGGTGGTGGGTCCGCTGCTCGGCGGCTGGATCACCGACAACATCGCCTGGCCGTGGATCTTCTACATCAATGTCCCGGTGGGGCTGCTCTCGGCGGCGATGACCTGGTCGGTGTATCGCCGACGCGAGTCGCCTCACGGGCAGACGCCGCTCGATCTGGCGGGCCTGGCCCTGCTGGTGGTCTGGGTGGGCTCGCTGCAGCTGATGGTCGACCAGGGCAAGGAGCTCGACTGGTTCGAGTCCGACGAGATCATCACGCTGGCGGTGATCGCGGCGGTGGGCTTCGTGTTCTTCCTGGCCTGGGAACTCACGCAGGCCTCGCCGATCGTCGACCTGCGGCTGTTCACGCAGCGCAACTTCACGCTCGGCACGATCGCCTTCTCGGTGTCCTACGGCCTGTTCTTCGGCAATGTGGTGCTGCTGCCGCTGTGGCTGCAGCAGCACATGGGCTATACCGCGATCTGGGCCGGGGCGGTGCTGGCGCCGGTGGGGGTGTTCGCGATCATGCTCTCGCCCTGGGTGGGCCGGCACATCTCGCGCATTGAACCGCGTCTGCTCACCACGGTGTCCTTCCTCGGCTATGCGCTGGTGCTGTGGCTGCGCTCGCGCTTCACGGTCGACACCGACCCGATCACCATCCTGCTGCCCACCGTGCTGCAGGGGCTGGCCACCGCCTTCTACTTCATTCCGCTGCAGGCGATCATCTACTCGGGCCTGCCGCCGGCGCGCCTGCCCGCGGCCGGCGGCCTGAGCACCTTTGCGCGCTTCGTGGCGGGCGCGGTCGGCACCTCGGTGTTCACCACGCTGTGGGAGCGGCGCGCCAGCCTGCACCACGCGCGGCTGACCGAGATCGTCGACATCGGCGGACCGTCGGCCCTGCCGGCGCTGCAGCGGCTCGCCGAGGCCGGCCTCACGCCGACCCAGACCCTGGGCATGGTCGACCGGCTGATCGACCAGCAGGCCCACACCATGGCGGCGACCGATGTCTTCCTGCTCTCGGGCTGGCTCTACCTGCTGCTGCTCTTGCCCTTGTGGACGACCGGGCCGATGCTGGCCCGACCCGCCCGCGCTGTGGCAGACTGAAGCCACAACGACATGCAGGCGGCGACACCGGACCGCCTGAACACGCCAGGAGACCCCCATGAGTTCATCGCCCGTCGATCCGCAGGCGCTCGCCCTGCAGCGCCTGTACCACTGGGAGAAGACCTCCCCTGACAAGATCGTCTTCACCCAGCCCATGGGTGGTGGCGTGGTGCGTGAATACACCTGGCGCGAGGTGCTCGACCAGACCCGTCGCATGGCCGCGCACCTGATCGCGCAGGGGCTTGCGCCCGGTTCGCGCATCGGCATCCTGTCCAAGAACTGCGCGCACTGGCTGATGAGCGACTTCGCCATCTGGATGGCGGGCCATGTCTCGGTGCCGCTCTATCCCACCCTGGCGCCCGAGACCATCCGGCAGATCCTCGCCCACAGCGAGACCCGTCTGCTCTTCGTGGGCAAGCTCGATGGCTGGGAGGGCATGAAGCCCGGTGTGCCAGCCGACCTGCCCTGCATCAGCTATCCGCTGTCGCCGCCCACCAGCTACCCCACCTGGGACGACATCATCGCCCGCACCGCGCCGCTGGCCGGCGAGCCGGTGCGCCCTGGCAGCGATCTCAGCACCATCATGTACACCTCGGGCACCACCGGCATGCCCAAGGGCGTGATGCACAGCTTCGACACCTTCGCCTGGTCGATCCAGTCGGGTCTCAAGCGTGTGCCCCTCGATGCCAATGCCCGCATGCTGAGCTATCTGCCGCTGTCGCATGTGGCCGAGCGCATGCTGGTCGAGCACTCGCTGCTCGCGCTGGGCCTGCATGTGTTCTTCGCCGATTCCCTCGAGACCTTCACCGCTGACCTGCAGCGTGCCCGCCCCACGGTGTTCTTCTCGGTGCCGCGGCTGTGGGTCAAGTTCCAGCAGGGCGTGAGCGCCAAGATGCCGCCCGAGAAGCTCAAGCGGCTGCTGCGCATTCCCATCCTCGGCGGCATCGTGCGGCGCAAGATTCTCTCGGCGCTGGGCCTCGACCAGTGCCGCTTCGCCGCGGGCGGCGCGGCGCCCATGCCGCCTGACCTGCTGCGCTGGTACGAGGCGCTCGGCCTGTCGATCGTCGAGGTCTACGGCATGACCGAGAACTGCGGCCTGTCGCATGCCACGCTGCCCGGGGTGCCAAGGCCCGGCACGGTGGGCAAGCCCTACGAGGGGGTGGAGTCACGCATTGATCCCCAGTCGGGCGAGATCCAGATGCGCAGCGCCGGGCTCATGCTGGGCTACTACAAGGAGCCCGAACTCAGCCGGCAGACCCTCACCGATGACGGCTGGCTGCGCACCGGCGACAAGGGCCAGCTCGATGCCGAGGGCAACCTGCGCATCACCGGTCGCGTGAAGGATCTGTTCAAGACCAGCAAGGGCAAGTATGTGGCGCCCGCCCCCATCGAGGATCGCCTGGTGATGCACACCAGCGTCGAGGCCTGCGTGGTCACCGGCGCCAATCTCGGCCAGCCGCTGGGCATCATCATGCTCAGCCCCGACGCCGCGCAGCGCGCTGCCGCGCAGGCCGAGCGCGCGCTGCTCGAGTTCTCGCTGGCGGAACACCTGAAGTCGGTGAACGCCGGGCTCGATCCTCACGAACAGCTCGACTGCCTGGTCGTGGTCACCACGCCCTGGACGGTGGAGAACGGCTTCGTGACGCCCACCTTCAAGGTCAAGCGCAACCGCATTGAGGAAGTCTATGGCGAGCGCTTCGAGGGCTGGGTATCGGCCCGCCGCGCCGTCATCTGGGAACAGGCCTGAGTTGCCGCGCTGAGGTGGCGAGTCGCGGTGCGCGCCCGCCGGGGCGTCAGCGCTGCGCCCAGAGTGCCAGCCCCACCACGGCGAGCATCGACCCGGCCATCGCCAGGTTGATCGCCCGCTGCACGGGGCCTGGCAGATCGAGGCGGCGCAGTGCCACGCCGAACCAGAGCCAGGCCAGATGGATGGGCAGCCAGAGCAGGTTGATGATCGCGAATTTCGCCAGGGTTTCAGCCATCAGGCTGCCCGGCCAGAACGGGAATCCCGAGAACAGCGCGGTGTTCACCACATAGGCCTTCGGGTTGATGAGCTGCAGGGTCACGCCGTTGACGAAGCCCGGCGCGGCTTCTGCGCTGGCAAAGCCCACCCGTGAGCCCGAGAACGCGATCTTCGCGGCCAGCCACACCAGGTAAAGCACCGAGGCGGTGAGCAGGGTGACCCGCAACCAGGGCACCGACAGCATCAGCGCGGCCAACCCGCTGATCACCATCACGCCCACCAGGTTCGAGCCCACGCACAGCCCGGCCAGAAAGCCCGTGCCTGCGCGCCAGCCGAAGCCCGAGCCCACCCCGGCGATCGAGAGCACGCCCGGCCCGGGCGTGATCAGCAGCAGGAAGACCGCGGCAACGAAGCTCAGCACGCGCGCGCCTGACGGGCCCTCATGGCCGGCGTCTTACTGCTCGCCCCAGGGCATCTCGCCCCAGAGCTTGCGGAACTGGACATCGGCGTCGCGCAGCACGGCTGCGTATTCCGGCGGGGCGAGGTAACGCAGCGGCGCGAACACCGCGCCGGCAGCCCGCACGAACTCGGGGTCGGCGGCGGCGCGGCGCACCGCATTGACCAGCCGCTCGCGCACATCGGCGGGCAGGCCGCGCGGCGCCGCGATGCCACGCAGCGAGGACATCTCGATCGGATAGCCCTGCTCGCGGAAGGTCGGCAGTTCGGGCGCGATGTCGGTGCGCACCGGGCTCATCTGGCCGAGGTTGCGAAAGGGCGAGCCGCCCTTGATCGCCTGCTGCGCCTCACCGATGTTCACCGCCGCCACATCGATCTGCCGGCCCAGCGTCGCCTGGCGGACATCGGCGGCGCCCTTGAAGGGCACATGCACCATCTTCACCTTGGCGTGGCGTTCGAACATCAGCATGGCGAGGTGGTCATCGGAGCCCACCCCGGTGGTGCCCACCGTGACCTGGCCCGGGCGCGATCGGGCATAGGCCGCGAGCTGATCGAGATTGGTGATGCTGCTGCTGGTCAGCACCGCGAAGTTGCCGGGATCGTCGATCACATTGCCGAGCAGATCGTAGCTCTCCCAGGTGAAGTTCACCTTGCGCTCGATCGGCACGGTGAGCACGGTGGGGGTGTTGATGAAGCCGATGGTGTAGCCGTCGGGCGCCGCGCTTGCCAGCGCGGCAAAGCCGATCGCCCCGCCGGCGCCGGTGCGGTTCTCGACGATGATGCGCGTGCCCGGTCCGAGCTGACGCTCGATGAAGGGCGCGATCGCGCGCGCAGTGACATCGGTGGCGCCGCCGGCGGTGTAGGCCACGATCATCCGGATCGGCCGGTCGGGCCAGGCCAGCGCAGGCCGGCCGGCGAGCAGCGCGAGCAGGGCCAGGACGAGGCAGGCAGATCGGCGCAGGGCATTGGCGGTCATGGTGTTTCCTTGGCGTTTGGCGTTTGGCGTTTGGCGTGTGGCGTGTGGCTGGGGATTCGGGTCTGGAGCTTGGGGTTCTCGGGGCCTCAGGCGTCAGGCGTCAGGGGGCAGGCGGGCAAGGGGGCAGGCGGGACGAGACGGGATCAGTCCGGCCCGGGCCGCCGGCCGAACGCGGCCGCGAATCGCGCGGCATAGGCGGGCCAGACCTCGGGGTTGACCAGTCGGGGCGGACGCTGCCCGGCCAGCACCGCGATGATCTGCTCGGCCGAGATCCGTGCCATGTTGCGACGCGCCTCGTGGGTGACGCCGGCCGTGTGGTAGGTGGCCACCACCGTGGGCAGCGCGAGCAGCGGATGATCGAGCGGCGGCGGCTCGCGATCCCAGACATCGAGCCCGGCGCCGGCGAGCCGGCCCTCGGCCAACGCCTGGGCGAGCGCCTGCTCATCGTGGATGCCGCCGCGCGCGGTGCTGATGAACACCGCGCCGCGCTTCATGCGGGCGATGGCGGCCGCGTCGATCAGGCGCAGGGTGCGGGCATCGCGCGGGCAGTGCAGCGACACGATGTCGGCCTGGGCGAGCAGCGTGTCCAGCGGCACGGCCTGCGCGCCGCGCGCGACGATCTCGGCGTCGGTGAGCAGCGGATCGCTGGCCAGCACCCGCATGCCGAAGGCGGCGCCAAGCGCTGCCACCCGGCGACCGATGTGGCCGATGCCCACCAGTCCGAGCGTCTTGCCGGCGATCTCGGTGCCGGTGAGCGATTCGCGCGAGAAGCCGCGCTCGGTGCGCAGCCGCCGGTCGCTTTCGGCGATGCGATGGGTGACCGCCAGGATGAGGCCCAGCGTGTGCTCGGCGACCGAGACCGCATTGCCGCCGCTCTGGTTGACCACCGCGATGCCGGCCCTTGTGCAGGCCGCGACATCGATCGGGTCATAGCCTGCGCCATAGGACGACACGCACAGCAGCGCGGGGCACTCGGCGAGCAGCGCCTCGCTCACATGGCAATGGGCGGGAAGCTCGTCTTTCGCGGCCGAGACATGGAAGACCCGCGCCTCGCGCAGCGCCGCGCGCGCGGCCGCGGCGTCGGCCGGCATGGCCTGCACCGACAAGGCGATGCCGGGCTCGCCGCGCAGGGTCTGATCGAAGACCGGATCGACCCAGGAGTCGAAGCGCACAACGGGGACCCGCGCCATGCTCAGGCCACCTTCAGGCCGCGGGCCTGCAGCGTCTGGTCGATCCAGCGGTCGTCATAGCGGCCCTCGGCGATCGCCGCCAGGGTGCTGGCCTCGTCGGCGAGCCTGCGGCGCGCGGCACCAGCCACCGACTCGGCCAGCGCCGGCGCGACGAACACCACGCCATCGTCGTCGCCGATCACGATGTCGCCCGGGCTGACCACGCAGCCATCGATCGACACCGGCAGGTTGATCTCGCCCGGCCCCTCCTTGTAGGGCCCGCGATGGCATACCCCACGGGAATAGCAGCCGAAGTCGTCGTCGCGGAAGCTGGCGCTGTCGCGAATGGCGCCGTCGATCACCACCCCCACCGCACCGCGCGAGCGCGCGACGTTCTTCATGATGTCGCCGAGCAGCGCGCGGTCGGTGGCGCCGTTGCCGTCGACCACCAGCACATCGCCCGGGCGCACCAGCTGCAGCGCCTTGTGGATCATCAGGTTGTCGCCGGTGCGCACCCGCACGGTCAGCGCGCAGCCCAGCACGGCGGTGCCGGGTCGATGCCGGGGCGCGAGCGCGGCCGTGCCGCCGAGCCGGCTCATGCAGTCGCTGATGATCGAGGTGGGCAGACCCTGGAAGAGTGCCACCAGGCTCGGGCTGGTGTGGATGCGGGGCTGGATGCTGAATCCGGGTGCGGTCACGGCAGGGCTCCTGCGCGGGGATCGGGAATGGGCGGACCTTACCGAATGCGTCTGCCCGGGCGGCGGTGCGCCGACGCTTTCCGGAATCGGGCCCGCTCAGCCGACGCGCCGTGTGCCCTTGGCGCGGGCAAGGTACTCGCGTGCGCTTGGCCGCTCGTGCAGCCAGCCCGCCCAGCGGCGTGCCACCTTGGCCATGCGCTCGGGTGCCACGCCGAGCTGGGCCATGGCCACGCAGCCGTTGACCGACTCGTGATACTCCGCGATCAGCCCGTCCCGCAGCACGAAGCGGCTCATGCCGTCGATCAGCACCTGGCGCCCGGCGAACTCCGCCACCGTGGAGCTGAAGCTCGACAGCGACCAGGCATAGCCGATGTCGCCGGCGCAGACCGGGTCGAACATCTCCCAGCGATAGTCGGGCCCGGCATCGCGATGGAAGATGTGCTGCATCATGTGCCCGATCGCGTCGCGGCCGGTGTGCGGGCCGTAGATGTAGTCGTGGTAGATGCCGTCCTCGGTGAAGCAGGCGGCGAAGGCGGCGCCGTCTCCGGCCTCGGCCGCGCGGGTGAAGCGCTCGAGCAGCGCCGCGAATGCCTGGGTATCCATGAGCGGTCTCCTGGGAACGGGTCGTGACAGGGTCTCTGCGGTCGATCGTGCCGGTGACCCGCGTAGACTTCGGGCAGGGCCCTGGCGAAGCGCCCTGGCCGCGCCACAACACGCCGCCGCACGGTTCGCCCGATCCCTGCCAGGCATCACGATCCTGCCACCGAACCCGACGCGCTGGCGTCGTCTCCGGAGATTGTCCGTGTCAGCTCATCGCACCCACCGCCGCCTCGTCTCGATCCTTGGCGCACTGCTCGCCTGCGCCGTCGTCTCGCCCGCGGCCGCCCAGACCTTCCCGGCGCGCCCGATCACCTTCGTCGTGCCGGCCGCGCCGGGCGGGATTCTCGACCAGTCGGCACGGCTGGTCGCGGGCGAACTCAGCAAGCTGGTCGGCCAGCCGGTGGTGGTCGAGAACAAGGCCGGCGCCAGCCAGATCATCGGCGCCCAGGCGGTGGCCCGGGCCGAGCCCGATGGCTATACGCTGCTGATGGGCAGCATCGGCCCCAACGCCGCCCACTACGGCGTGTATGCCGGCAAGCTGCCCTATACCCCGGCCGACTTCACACCGGTGGTGCACGTCATCTCCATGCCGAATGTGCTGCTGGTGAATCCTGCCGTGCCGGCCGGCACGGTGCCCGAACTGGTGGCCCTGGCCAAGGCGAAGCCGGGTTCGCTGGTGCTCGGCTCCTCGGGCACGGCCACCTCGGGGCACCTTGCCGCCGAGCTGCTGCAGGCCCGCGCCGGCATCCAGTTCACCCATGTGCCCTACAAGGGCTCCACCCCGGCGCTCACCGACCTGATCGGCGGCCAGGTGCAGGTCATGGTCGACAACCAGGTGACCGCGCTGCCGCAGATCAAGGCGGGCCGTGTGAAGGCGCTGGCGGTGACCAGCGCGCAGCGCACCACGGAACAGCCCACGGTGCCCACCGTGGCCGAGTCCGGCTATCCCGGCTTCGAGGTGACGGTCTGGGTGGGCTTCATGGCGCCGTCCCGCACGCCTGCGCCGGTGGTCGATGCCCTGCAGCGCGAGATCAGCAAGGTGCTGCCATGCCTCAGGTGAAGCAGCGCATCGCCGAGATGGG
>NZ_CEXFHW010000131.1:0-11516 GCF_982640115.1 Quisquiliibacterium sp.
AGCCGGCCGGCGACCACCGCGAACAGATAGCTCGGCTTGGGGAAGGGGTCTTCCCAGCGCGCGAAGTGCCGGGCCCGGCCGTCGGCATCGGCCGGCCAGGGGCCCTGCTCGACAAGGTTGCCGTTGGCCAGCAGCACCGGCTCGCGCTCGCGGTCGCCGATCAGGGTGACGCGATAACGCGTCATCACATCGGGCCGGTCGGGGAAGAAGGTGATGCGACGGAAGCCCTCGGCCTCGCACTGCGTGTAGAAGTTGCCGTTGGACACATACAGGCCGGAGAGCGCGGTATTGGCCTGCGGATCGATGCGGTTGGTGAGGCTCAGGGTGAATTCGGCCGGCGGGTCGGGCAGCGTGAGCCCGTGCGCGTCCACCCGGTATTCCTGCGGTGCGAGTGCGCGGCCGTCGATGGCCAGGGCGAGCAGCTCGAGCGCCTCGCCGTGCAGATGCAGCGGCGCCGCGCCGGTGCCGGCCGGCCGGCGATAGCGTGCGGTGGCAGTCACCCGGGTGTCGGTGCGGCTGAGCTCGAGGATGAGTTCGAGGTCGGCCACCTCGTGGGAGGGCGGGGTATAGTCCAGCCGCTTGACGGTGGCAGGTGTCGAGTCGTTCATGGAAGGCGTCAATGGTCGAATCCCATTCTATCGGCTGGCGCGGGCGCGCGGCCCTCGCGGCGCTGCTGCTGGCGATGCTGGCTGCGGGCTGCACCCAGGAAACCCAGAACCGGATCCAGCGCAGCATCCAGAACTGGACCGGCACCAACGGGGTGCTCGAGGTCTATGCCGGCGAGAAGCTGGTGCGCCGTTTCGTGGCCATCGACAAGATGTCCACCGCGCTCGGCACCGAGGACAGGCAGCCGCGGCCCTACCGCTACGGCTACGGCGTCCTCGACGAGAACCTCAACGGTGTGGCTGACCCCGGCGAGAAGCGGGTGTACTTCGAGATCAGCGACTTCGGTACCAACTATGTGTTCTACGAGAGCCCGCGCTGAGACCTTGCCGCCTGGCCGCGCTCACTTGAGCTGACGCGGCTGCCACCAGTTGGGCGAGGCGCTGGCGAAGTCGCCGCTTTCGTGCAGGCGGTTGGCCAGCTCGAGCGAGGCATCGCCCGGGGGCGACGCCACCAGCACCCAGTCGGCGCGGTCGCCGAGCGGCCGGATCAGGCGCAGCCCGTGGCGCGACAGCAGCGCCTCGCGCTCGGCGGCCGTGGTGCGAGGCCTGAAGCCCACCAGCACCCCGCCGGGCAGGGCGCGCGGTCGTCCGCCCGCCTCGGGCTGGTCGCGGTACACGGTCAGTGCCGCCGAACCCGTCGGCGCGGCCGTCTTGTCGCCGAGGGCGGGCTGGATCACCGACTGCTTGGTGCCCGGAGCGGCGCTGAAGTCCGCCAGCAGGCCGCTCTCGGCCCACAGCAGGCGGCGCTCACCGCCGTCGTACCAGTAGCGCTGCTGGGCCTGCGCCGGGCCGGCGAGGGCCAGCAGCGCGAGGGCGGCGGCCATGGCCGCGAGGCTGCGGTGCTTGCTCCCCATGCTCAGCGTCCCCACAGCCGCAGCGCCCAGGACTGGACCGTGCCGGTGTCGTTGGCCTGCAGGTCGGTCACCTGCAGTCGCCAGGCGCCCGCCGCCGGTTCATCCAGGTGCCGCACCGAGCTGAAGCGCCAGTCGCTGTAGCTGCCGCAGGTGCCCAGGCAGCGGCGGGCGTCAGCGAGCCGGCTGACCAGGCCATTGGGGCTGACCAGCCGGATGCGCAGGTCGCCGATGTAGGGATGGACGGCGCTGAAGACCACCTCGACATGCTCGATGCGGGTGATGCCGCAGCTGGCGGCGTCGATCACCACGCTGTCCTCGATGGTTGCACCCGCGGGGCCATCGGGCACGGCCAGGCCGGGGCTGCGGGCATAGGGCCCGCAGGCGATCAGCGAGGACGACCCGCCCACGCTGCTCCAGCCGCGGGCTGCGTTCGCCGCGGCCTGGGCATCGACCGTGCCGAAGCCGTACTCCGGGTGGTGGGGCAGTCCGGGCCCGCTGGTGACCCAGTCGGGGGAGCTGGCGTCATTGCGCCGCGCGGTGCGCGCCAGCAGCAGGCGCACATCGCGCCAGCTCAGCGCAGGGTTGGCCGCGAGCACGAGCGCCGCCGCGCCCGACACCATCGGCGCGGCGGCCGAGGTGCCGCCGAAGTTGCTGCGGGTGCCGCCCTGCGGGGCGAGCGTGGTGATCGCGGCCCGGCCGGCGTCATCGGAGGTGCTGCCGCACACCAGGATGTTGGCGCCGGTCTCGCCGTAGGACGGGCGCCGGCCGCGGTGGTCCACCGAGCAGGCCACCAGCACGCCGAGGTGGTTGGTGTAGCCGTCCAGGCCGGAGCTCTCGCCCACGCACTGGCCGGCGGCATTCGTGCTGATGCAGCCGCCATTGCCGGCGGCGAACACATAGACCGCGCCGCGGCCGCCCCGGCCGTTGGCGATGCCGTGGTCGATCGCCGCAGCGAAGCTGGCATCCACCCGGTTGGGACGGCCGTTGTCGGGCGAGCCCCAGCTGCTGTTGTAGACCCCGGTGTCGGCCAGGCCGCGGCCCAGCGCATCGGCGATGTCGCTGGCATAACTGGTGGCCAGGGGGTTCAGGCCGACCAGGCCGACCCGCGGCGCCACACCGGCGCCGGCCACCGCATTGCCATCGCGGGCGGCGACGATGCCGGCCACCGCCGTGCCGTGCACCTCGTCGGCCAGGCAGGGCAGCGGATAGCGGTTACCCACCGAACCGGTGCGGTAGTTGTAGCTCGCCCCGGCCACGGCATTGGGCGAGAGCTCGGGGTGCAGGATGTCGATCGCGTCATCGACCACCGCCACCCGTGCGCCTTCGCCGCGGGTGATCGTCCAGGCGGCCTTCGCCCGCACATCCTCGCCCGCCAGGCCGCCGCTCTGGCCGGTGTTGGCGAGATGCCACTGGCTGGCGAGCAGGGGGTCGGTACCGGTGAGTTGCGGGCTGCTGGTGAGGGTGTAGCGGAAGGTGCAGCCGTCCTGCACCGGCAGGCCATCGACGGTGGCGGTGCCGCCGCCACCGTTGGCGCTGCTGCCACCGGAGCCGCCGCCGCAACCGCCCGCCAGCAGCACGGCGATCAGCACCGACGCGCAGGTGAGGGCCGGGCGCGGGGTCCGGCGCGAATGCCGGCGGGCGGTCGAGGCGTGCGGAGTCAAGCGGCGGACGGTGCGGGTTTCAGGCGTTGGAGTCTACGCGACATCCCTGATTGTCGGCCCGCATGGCTTCCGATACGCTGCATCGCAGCAAATCAGCCCACCGCCTCGCAGCCCGCGCCTTTGGCCCCTTTCGCGGGCGCGCCGCCTTCCCCGGAGTGCCCTCTCTCATGCGCCGTATCCAGTCCCTGCTCGTCGCCAACCGGTCGGAAATCGCCATTCGCGTGATGCGCGCCGCCGCCGAACTCGGCATCCGCACGGTGGCCATCTATGCCAACGAGGACCGCTTCGCCCTGCACCGCTTCAAGGCCGACGAGAGCTATCTGGTGGGCGAGGGACGCAAGCCGCTGCAGGCCTATCTCGACATCGACGACATCATCCGCATTGCCCGGCTCGCGCGGGTCGACGCCATCCATCCCGGTTACGGCTTTCTGTCCGAGAACCCGGCGTTCGCGCGCGCCTGCGCGGCCGCCGGCATCCGCTTCATCGGGCCCAGCCCCGAGGTGATGACCACCCTGGGCAACAAGGTCGCGGCCCGTCACGCGGCGGTGGCCGCGGGCGTGCCGGTGATGCCGGCCACCGGGGTGCTGCCGCGCACGCCCGTGGCGCCCGATGCCAGCGACACCCAGCGCCAGACCGCCGAGCAGGCGGACTTCGCCGTGGCCGCGGGCGCGGCCGAGGCGGTGGGTTATCCGCTGATGCTCAAGGCGAGCTGGGGCGGAGGCGGGCGCGGCATGCGGGTGATCGAGAACGAGGCCGACCTCGCCGCGCAGCTGCCGGTGGCCCGGCGCGAGGCCGCTGCGGCATTCGGCAACGACGAGGTCTACCTCGAGAAGCTGGTGCGCCGCGCCCGCCATGTCGAGGTGCAGATCCTGGGCGACACGCACGGCAACCTGGTGCACCTGTTCGAGCGCGACTGCTCGGTGCAGCGGCGCAACCAGAAGGTGGTCGAGCGCGCGCCCGCGCCCTACCTGGAAGCCGCCGGCCGCGAGGCGCTGTGCGAGGCGGCGCTCGCGCTGGGCCGTGCGGTGGGTTACACGCATGCCGGCACCGTCGAGTTCCTGATGGACGCCGACACCGGCAAGTTCTATTTCATCGAGGTCAATCCGCGCATCCAGGTCGAGCACACCGTGACCGAACAGGTCACCGGCATCGACATCGTCAAGGCGCAGATCCGCGTGACCGAGGGCGCGCGCATCGGCGAGCCGGGCTCGCCGGTGCCGGCGCAGGCCGACATCCGCCTCAACGGGCACGCCCTGCAGTGCCGCATCACCACCGAAGATCCCGAGAACGGCTTCACCCCCGACTACGGCCGTATCACCGCCTACCGCAGCGCCGCCGGCTTCGGCCCGCGCCTGGACGGCGGCACCGCCTCCACCGGCGCGGTGATCACGCCCTACTACGACTCGCTGCTGGTCAAGGTCACGGCCTGGGCGCCCACGCCCGAGGAGGCGATCCGGCGGATGGACCGCGGCCTGCGCGAATTCCGCATCCGCGGCCTGGCCACCAACCTGCAGTTCGTCGAGAACGTCATCAACCACCCGCAGTTCGTCGCCGGCACGGTCACCACCCGCTTCATCGACCAGACCCCCGAGCTGCTGAAGTTCTCGCGCCGCCGTGACCGCGCCACCCGGGTGCTGCGCTATCTCGGCGAGGTCACGGTGAACGGCCATCCCGACATGAAGGGGCGGCCGCAGGCCGACCTGCGCCACCTGCACCTGCCGCTGCCCAGGGCCGACCTGCTCGCGCCGCCGCCGCCCGGCACCCGCACGCTGCTGCGTCAGCTCGGCCCGAAGAAGTTCGCCGCGTGGATGCTCGCCGAGCAGCGGCCGCTGCTCACCGACACCACCATGCGCGATGCGCACCAGTCGCTGCTGGCCACCCGCATGCGCACCATCGACATGCTGCGCGTGGCGCCGCACTATGCGCGCCTGCTGCCGGGGCTTTTCTCGCTGGAATGCTGGGGCGGGGCCACCTTCGACGTGGCCATGCGCTTCCTGAAGGAAGACCCCTGGCAGCGTCTGGCGCAGCTGCGCGAGGCGGTGCCCAACATCGCGCTGCAGATGCTGTTGCGCGGCGCCAATGCGGTGGGCTACACCAGCTATGCCGACAATGTGGTGCGCTTCTTCGTGCAGCAGGCCGCGGCCGCCGGCATCGACATCTTCCGGGTGTTCGACTCGCTGAACTGGGTGCGCAACATGCGGGTGTCCATCGACGCGGTGCTCGAGACCGGCGCGCTGTGCGAGGGCGCCATCTGCTACACCGCCGATGTCTTCGACCACGGCCGCAAGTACGACCTGCGCTACTACACCCACATCGCGCGCCAGCTGCGCGACGCCGGCGTGCATGTGCTGGGCATCAAGGACATGGCCGGCCTGGCGCGCCCGCGCGCGGTGTCGCTGCTGGTCAAGGCGCTCAAGGAGGAGACCGGCCTGCCGATCCACTTCCACACCCACGACACCAGTGGCGCGGCGGCGGCCTCGGTGCTGGCGGCGATCGAGGCGGGCGCCGATGCGGTCGATGGCGCCATGGATGCGATGAGCGGGCTCACGTCGCAGCCCAATCTCTCGGCGATCGTCGCCGCGCTCGCCGGCTCCGACCGCGACCCGCGCTTCAAGGCCGGTCGCGGTGGCGGCGCCGGCCAGCCTGCCGGCATCGATCTCGACGCCATGCTCGAGATCTCGCATTACTGGGAGGGTGTGCGCCGGCAGTATGCGGCTTTCGAGTCGGACATCCGCAGCGGCACTGCCGATGTCTACAACCACGAGATGCCCGGCGGCCAGTACACCAACCTGCGCGAACAGGCCCGCGCCATGGGTCTGGAACACCGCTGGCCCGAGGTCTCGCGCGCCTATGCCGAGGTCAACCGCCTGTTCGGCGATGTCGTCAAGGTCACGCCCACCTCGAAGGTGGTGGGCGACATGGCGCTCTCCATGGTCGCCAACGACCTCACCGCCGCCGATGTCGCCGATCCGGCGCGCGAGGTGGCCTTCCCCGAGTCGGTGGTGTCGCTGTTCCGTGGCGAGCTCGGTTTCCCGCCCGATGGCTTTCCGCCGGCGCTCTCGCGCAAGGTGCTCAAGGCCGAGCCGCCGCAGCCCTACCGCCCCGGCGACACCCTGCCCGATGTCGATCTCGAGGCGGCGCGGCGCGAGGCCGAGCGGGCCTGCGGTCACCAGATCGACGATCAGGCGCTGGCCTCGTGGCTGATGTACCCCAAGGTCTACAAGGAATACTCCGACCATCAACGCCGCTTCGGTGATGTCAGCGTGCTGCCCACGCCGGCCTTCTTCCACGGCATGGCCGAGCGCGAGGAGATCGCGGTGGGCCTCGACCCCGGCAAGACCCTCGTGATCCGCATGCAGGGCACGGCGCCCGCCGAGGAGGAGGGCGTGGTCAAGGTCTTCTTCGAGCTCAACGGCCAGCCGCGCACCATGCGGGTCGACAAGGCCGGTGCGCCGCGCCGCGAGCAGCGCGCCCAGGCCGAGCCGGGCAATGCCGGTCATGTGCCGGCGCCGATGCCGGGCATGGTGGTCACCGTCTCGGTCAAGGCCGGCCAGGCGGTGCGCGCCGGCGATCCGCTGGTCTCGCTCGAGGCGATGAAGATGGAAACCCAGATCCGTGCCGAGCGTGACGGTACGATCCGGGCCGTGCATGTGCGCGTGGGTGAGACCATCGCCGCGCGCGACCTCCTCGTGGAGCTCTCATGAACCCCGCCTATCCCCGTGATCTCGTCGGCTACGGCCGCAACCCGCCCCACGCCAACTGGCCCGGCCGTGCCCGGGTGGCGGTGCAGTTCGTACTCAACTACGAGGAGGGCGGCGAGAACTGCGTGCTGCACGGCGACCCCGGTTCCGAGCAGTTCCTCTCGGAGATCATCGGCGCGGCCGCCTATCCCGATCGTCACCTGAGCATGGAGTCGATCTACGAGTACGGCTCGCGCGCCGGCGTGTGGCGCATCCTGCGCGAGTTCGAGCGCCGTGGCCTGCCGCTCACCGTGTTCGGGGTCTCGATGGCGCTGCAGCGCCACCCGGATGTCACCCGCGCCTTCGTCGAGCTCGGCCACGAGATCGCCTGCCACGGCTGGCGCTGGATCCACTACCAGGGCATCGACGAGGCCACCGAGCGCGAGCACATGCGCATCGGCATGGAGATCATCCGCCAGCTCACCGGTAACGCGCCGCTGGGCTGGTACACCGGACGCGACAGCCCGAACACCCGGCGCCTGGTGGTCGAGCACGGCGGTTTTCGCTACGACGCCGACTACTACGGCGACGATCTGCCCTTCTGGACCGAGGTCGCCACGGGTGACGGTCGGCGGGTGCCGCACCTGGTGGTGCCCTACACGCTCGATGCCAATGACATGCGCTTCGCCTCGCCGCAGGGCTTCAACACCGCGCAGCATTTCTTCGAGTACCTGCGCGACAGCTTCGATGTGCTCTACGCCGAGGGTGCCGACTCGCCGAAGATGATGTCCATCGGCATGCACTGCCGGTTGCTCGGGCGGCCCGGCCGCTTCCTCGCGCTGCAGCGCTTCCTCGACCATATCGAGCGCCATGACCGGGTCTGGGTCACCCGGCGAATCGACATCGCCGACCACTGGATCGCCCATCATCCCTGGCAACCCGCCGCCTGAGTCAGGGGGCGGCGCGCCGCGCCAGGTCGAACTGGCCTGGCAGCCGCCCTACGACTGGGACTTCGTCACCGGATTCCTCGCGCGGCGGCTGATCCCGGGCGTGGAGACCCTCGGGCCGCAGGGCTACTGCCGGGCGGTGCGGCTCGATGCCGGCGGGCGCGAGCATGCCGGTCGGGTGTGCGTGCAGGCCGATACCGCCCGCGGTGTGCTGCGGGTGCGCCTGGACGCCGCGCTGGCCCCCGTGGCCGTGCCGCTGCAGGCGAGGCTGCGGCGGCTCTTCGACCTCGACTGCCAGCCGGCGGCGGTGGCCGCCAGCCTCGGCGCACTGGCCGCGCAGGCACCGGGCATTCGCGTGCCGGGCGCCTTCGACGGGTTCGAGCTGGCGGTGCGCGCGGTGCTCGGCCAGCAGGTGAGCGTGGCTGCGGCCCACACCCTGGCCGGCCGGCTGGCGCGGCGCTTCGGCACGCCGCTTGCCGGTCCTGCCGACGACGACGGCCCCGACGCCGATCCCCATGCCGATCCTCACCCCGACCCCGGCGCCGATCACGGCTCCGGCACGGGCCCCCGATGGGTCTTTCCCTCGGCCGCGCGCCTGGCCGACTGCGACCCGGCCGAACTCGCCGCGTGCGGCCTGATCCGGCAGCGCGCCGGTGCCATCGTGGCGATGGCCCGCGCGATCCGTGATCAGGGCCTGCGTCTGACGCCCGACGCGCCGGTGCCGCAGACGCTCGAGGCCCTGCGGGCGCTTCCCGGCATCGGCGACTGGACCGCCCAGTACATCGCCATGCGGGCACTGGCCTGGGGTGACGCCTTTCCGGCTGGCGATCTGGTGCTGATGCGTGTGCTCGGGGCGAGCACGCCGGCCCGGGCCCGGACCGTGGCCGAGCGCTGGCGTCCGTGGCGCGCGTACGCGGTGATGCATCTCTGGCGGGGTTCGGCCATCGGTCCAGCGGATTAATCCGAATGAATATTTCCGATGCGCAGATTTAATTCCGGATTGATTTTCGAAATTTTCTGGCTGATTATTCTGGCCGGCAGAATCTGAATCCGGACAATCTCCGGAATATCAGCTCCGGGATTATCCGGATCCCTCTCGGAATAAATCACAGAAGGCGAATCCATGCCCACCTACCGCGAACTCCAGACCCAGATCGAGGAACTCCAGCGCCAGGCCGCAGCCGCCCGCAAGGAGGAGCTCGCCACCACCATCCGCGACATCCGTCGCAAGATCGCCGAATTCGGCCTCACCGCAGCCGACATCGGCCTGGCGCCGCCGGCGGCCGGTCCGGGCCGCGGGCGCAAGGCCGGTGCCAAGCCAGTGGCCAAGCCCGCCGCCCGCGCTGACGGTGATGCCGTGCCGGCCAAGGCCGGTCGGCGCAAGGGCCGCAAGGCCTCGGACGGCCCGGTCAAGAAGGTGGCGCCCAAGTACCGCGGGCCGGCCGGTGAGGAATGGACCGGTCGCGGCCGCAAGCCGAAGTGGGTCGAGGCCCAGCTCGAGGCCGGTCGCACCCTGGCCGATCTGCTCATCCCGTTGGCAGCCTGAGGCCGCTGACAGGCTGATGGACGGCTGGTCCGTCCGTCAGTCCCGGTCGGTCGCCACCGTGTTCAGGGCGTGCCGGCCGCCGGGGCGGCCGGCGCCGGTTCCGCCACCAGCAGCGTGCCGGCTCGCAGGCCGCGCAACGTGGCAAGGCTCAGGCCGCTGATCACCCCGGTAGCGATCGCCAGCAGCAGCACGCCGGGGGATTGCAGCGCGGGTTCGGATTCACTCAGCTTGAGGGTGAGGGCGCTGATCGCCGCCAGCGGAAACGATGCCGCCCAGGCCGGCATGCCGAAGCCGGCCCGCCACATGGCGGGCACCCGGGTGAGCACGGCCGCCAGGGTCAGGCCGGCAATGCCCAGTGCCGCCATGCCCACCCAGCCGGGTGCGCCCAGCGCCAGCGCCGACAGCCCGGTCACCGAGGGCGGTGCCAGCAGGATGAACCACGACGGCGCCAGCCGGTCAGGCAGGGGCATCTGGGCCTGGCGCAGTATCACCATGGCGGTGACCACCGGCCAGAAGAACACGCCCACGCCCAGGCAGGCCCAGGCGAGCTGCGACTGCGCCAGTGGCAGCGCGCCCAGCGGCACCAGCACATTGCCCACGATCGGGATGTACATCACCGGGGTCAGGCCGGGCCAGGGCAGGCGTCCTGCCAGCCAGCGCCCGATCACCCAGACGGTCACCCCGAGCTGCAGGCCCAGACCGCACCACCAGAGCGGGGCCAGTTGTGTCGCCGGCAGACCCAGACCCATGCCGAGCGTGGCCAGCAGCATCATCGAGATCGGCAGGGCCGCGGCAAAGCCGTGCCGCACCGGGTGGGCAAGATCGGCCTGGAGCGCGCCGCGGTGGCGGAAGACCCGCAGCGTCGACGCCGCGAGCACCGCGATGAACACCGCCGCGGCCACAGCCGCGCAGGCCACGGCGGTCTGGCGGGCCATGTCGCCGGCCGCGGGCTGGGCCCGCAACCAGGCCAGACCGAGGCCGCTCCAGCCCATCACGGGGGCAAACCAGGCGGGGCCGAGATGCTGCAGAGGGTCGTTGGGGGTGGACATGGACCGGAGGGGGCTTGCGTCGGCGGCGGGCCATCCCCACCTGCCCGGGATGGCAGCGGCGCGAAGGGGTCGCGCGACGATCGCCGGCCGGAAGCCGGCAGGGAGAGCGGGATGGAACTGGTGTGTCCGGATTGTGCCACGGTGAACCGCGTGCCCGAGACGCGTCTCGGCGAGCAGCCGGTCTGCGGCAAGTGCGGCGCGGCGCTGCTGACGGGCGCGCCGCGGGAACTCGACGAGAACGGCTTCGAGCGCCTGCTTGCGCGTCACGGCCAGCCGGTGGTGGTGGACTTCTGGGCGCCCTGGTGCGGCCCCTGCCGCGCGATGGCGCCGCAGTTCGAGGCTGCCGCCCGGCAGATGGGCGACCGTGTCGCCTTCGCCAAGGTCAACACCGATCTCGAGCCCGATGTGGCGCAGCGCCTGGGCATTCGCGGCATCCCCACCCTGGCGGTGTTCGCCGGCGGCCGTGAGATCGCCCGGCGCAGCGGGGCGATGAGCGCGGCCGATCTCGTGCGCTGGGTGGACAGCGCCGTGGCCGCCGGCTGAGTCGCCGCCGTTGAGCGGGCGGCCGCGGATTCCGGCTGCCCCGGTCCGAGCGTCACGCGCCGGCGGATCCGCATCCAGGCGCCGATGCACCGCGCCGATTTGCTAGATTCCGGCGCATGTCGGATTCCGCGGATACCCTGTCGCGCCTGGTCGGCCTGCTCGATGGCACCCTGCCCGGCCTCTGGCCGGTGGTGCGGCTGAGCATCGAGGTCAGCGGCGCGGCCACGCTGCTCGCCGCGCTGGTGGCCCTGCCGCTGGCGGCCTGGCTTGCGCTCACGCCGTTTCGCGGCCGCGGCGCGGTCATCGCCGCGCTCAATGCGCTGATGGGCCTGCCCTCGGTGGTGGTCGGCCTGATCGTCTACCTCATGCTCTCGCGCGCCGGGCCTCTTGGGCCGCTTGGCCTGCTCTTCACCCCACCGGCCATGGTCATCGCCCAGGCGCTCCTGGTGGCCCCGCTCATCACCGCCCTGGCCCGTCAGACCCTGGAAGACGCCCTGGCCGAGTTCGGTCCCTATCTGGCATCGCTCGGCGCGGGCAAGGCCGCCACCATGGCCACGCTGCTGCACGAGGC
>NZ_CEXFHW010000132.1:0-11472 GCF_982640115.1 Quisquiliibacterium sp.
ACCGTGACCTTCACGCCGTTGGGCGTGCCCAGCGAGTAGAGCTGGAAGGGATGCCGACCCACTGGCAGTTCATGGTCATGCGTGGGCCCGGCGATCGGCCGGTTGATGTTGGCAAAGCGCCCGCCGCTGGCCTTGTTCCAGGTCCAGACCTTGGGCGGGATGTATTCGGTGCTGTCGCTCATGAGAGGGGCTTCCGGGGTTGGGTTCAGTCGAGCTGGATGTTCTCGCGCCTGATGATGTCGGCCCAGCTGGCCGATTCGATGCGGATGCGCTCGCTGAACTCCTTCGGGCCGAGGAGATCGACATCGCCGTGGGGCAGCAGCTGGCGCACCAGGTTGGCATCGTCCTTGAGCGAGGCCAGCGCGGCGTGGAGCCTGTCGATGATGGCGGGCGGGGTCTGCGCGGGCGCGAACAGGCCCAGCCAGAAGGTGACATCGATCTGCGGGTAGCCGGCTTCCTTCAGGGTGGGCACCTCGGGAAGGTCGCGCCAGCGCCGCGTGCCGGTGACCGCGAGCGCGGTGAGCTTGCCGGCCTTGATGGGCGGCACCGCCAGCGGGGTGTCGATGAACGCATCGACCTCCTTGGCGAGCACGCCGAGCTGGGAGGCCACCGCGCTCTTGTAGAGCACCTCGTTGGCCTTGATGCCGGCGTGATTGTTCAGGATGCGGAAGGTCAGGCCGGTGATGTTGCCGGGGCCGGCCGCCGCATAGCTGAGCGCGCCCGGCCGGGCCCTGGCCCAGCTCACCAGCTCGGCCACCGTGCGGATGGGCCCGGTGCGTTCGTTGGTCGGGTTGACCACGAGGATCAGCGGCGCCGAGGTCACGGGCGTGACCGGCACGAAGTCCGCCATGCTGTAGCCGAGCTTGCGGTACAGATGCGGATTGACCGTCATGCTGCTGGAGTTGGTGACCAGCAGGGTGTAGCCGTCAGGGGCGGCGCGGGCCACCTCGGTGGCACCGATGACGCCGTTGGCGCCGGGCTTGTTGATGACCACCACCGGCTGGCCGAGGCGGGTGCGCAGCTGTTCAGCCGCCACCCGCGCGATGGTGTCGGTGGTGGTGCCCGCGGCAAAGCCCACCAGGATCTGGATGGGCTTGCTCGGGAATGACTGCGCCGGCGACTGCGCGGCGACAGGCGACGCGGCGACGGCGGCACCCGCGGCAAGCAGCCCGCCGAGCATCCGCCGCCGCCCGGAGGGGGCGGCGGGTTTCATCAGCAAGGTCCCTGGATCAGGCCTTCTTCTTCACCAGGAGGGCCAGGATGGCCTCGAGGTGGTCGTCGGCCATCTTGCGCATTTCTTCATCGGTGCGGTCCTGGACCGGATGCGGCACGAACACATACGCCGGATCGGTGCCCAGGGCCTTGGACTGAACCGCGGCCGCATCGATGAACTCGGTGGTGGCCACCCCCACGCTGGGGATGCCGCTGGCTTCGAGATCTGCGAGGTCATGCGTACAGCACGACGTGCAGGAGCCTCAGTCAGCCAGACCTTCGATGACCACATTGACCTCGCCCACGATCTGATGCCGCAGGGGCACCGGCGCGGGCTTGGCCACGGTGGGCTTCATGTAACGCCGCACCGCCACGCCACGCTGCGTGAGCAGCGACTCGAGGCGATCAAGGAAGACATCGCCACGCGGCTTGGAGATGTCGAGCAGGCCCACGGTGAGGCCCTGCAACTGCTCGGGCCGCGCCAGGCGCGGTCGAGACGAGGCCGACTGTTCGGCAGTCGGGTCGAGGATGACGGTCACGATTTCACCTCCCTGTTGACGGGTACGGATCCGGCGAAACCGCCGGAGGTCCATCCCCCGATGATGCCCGAGAACATGCCGGCACCACCGCCGGCACGCACGATCAGCAGCCCGCCATTGCGCAGCTTGTTGCGCGAGGCGCCGCCCGCCGTGGCGGGCAGGCCTTCATCGATGCCCTTGGCGCCACGCACCAGCTCGGCGATGGGCACCTCGCAGAGCCGGTACAGCTCCTCGAGCAGGCGGGCCTTGCTCCAGCCGGCGGCACGGAAGGTGCGCTCATGCTCGGGGCTGACCACCAGCATGGCATCGCAGGCCGGCGCGAGCTTGACGTTGTGCAGCACCTTGAGCGACTCGGCAAAGCTGCGGGCGAGGCTCTCAGGGGTGCGCGATTTCTGGTCGACCACGCCCTGCAGGCCATAGCCGGCGAAGACCGTGACCGCCGACACGCCGCGGGCCACGCCGAAATCGGCCGACAGCGGCTCCCAGCAGGAGCCTTCCTCGTCTTCGGCGAAGCAGTAGGTGTACTTGCCGGGATTGCCCAGCGTGGCGCGGTCGACCTCCTGGGGCCGGCCGCCGCCGACATTGCGGATGACCAGCTGCAGCGCGCGGCCGATGGTGGCGTTGGCGCGGTTGCCCTGGCCTAGCGCATTGCCGCGCGCGTTCATGCCGATCTGGCGGCGTACCGGGCCGTTGACCACCACCACCGGCCCCACGAACATGGTGGTGGCCAGCACCCCGTGCCATGAGAAGGCGGGGTCGAGCGCAGCCTCGACCGCGGCCAGCACCACCGGCAGGTACTCGGGCTTGCAGCCGGCCATGACGGCGTTGATGGCCACCTTCTCGACGGTGAGCGGCACCAGGTTGGGCGGGCACAGGCCGAGCAGCTCCTGGGGGTCGCGGGTGGTGCCGCCGAGCATGCGCAGCACACGCTTCTGGGTGGGCGGCACCACCGGCAGGCCGTCGGTCCAGCCGCGCTCGAAGATGGCCTCGATCTCGTCTTCATCGTCACCGAAGCTCACCTGCCGGGCGGTGAGGCCGGTCTGGCCGAAGCGGATGCGCAGGTCTTCGAGCTTGCCCGGCTCGACATTGAGCGCGCCGCAGCCCGGACGCAGCGCGGGCAGGCCGGCGCCCAGGCCGGCCGAGCCGCTGACCCGCTCCCACTCGGCGCGGTCCCAGCCGAAGGTGCGGGCGGTCTCAGCGCCGCCACTGCGGCGGATGAGGGTGGGCACGATCTCGATGCCGAGCTGATGGGAGACATCGAGCCCGGTGTCGTCGAGCCGGCGGGCGATGGAGGCCGGAAAGCCGGGGTCGTCCTGGGTGTAGACGGCGAGCGCGCCAGCGGCGGCAAGCTGGGCGAGCACCGGCTCGATGAGCTCGCAGGTGGGACAGTCGCGCTTGACCACGGCCACGAGGCCATCGGCGGGCAGGCTCACCACGGGTGCGGTCATGCGGTCTCCGGAATCAGGGCCCGCTCTCGCGCGGCGGGTGCGTCGAGTGTAAGTCAGGCGTGCCGGGGTGGGGGAACGCGGGTACCGAGAACAGCGCGAGTTCATGGCGCGCCACCGCAGCCCGGGCCCAGAAGGCCAGCCCTTCAGGGTTGTTGCGGAACACGGTGAGGTGGGCCTTCTCGATGCCGAGCGCGCGCAGGCCGGCGATCGAGGCCGCGAGCAGCGCGCTGGCCAGGCCCTGGCGGCGGTGGTCGGTGTCGACCGCGAGGTGGTAGATCATGCCGCGCCGGCCGTCATGGCCGCACAGGATGGTGCCCACCAGCCGCGGCCCGGCCTGGGCCACGAAGCTCAGCCCGGGGTTGCGGGCCAGGAAGGCCGCCACCGGCTGCTCGGCATCGGCCGCGCTCAGGCCCACGCCCGGCGTGCGCCGCCACAGCGCCAGCGCCTGGGCATGGTCGGCGGCAACGAAGGGGCGCAGCGGCGGGCGCATGGACGGCCGGCGCTGCCGGTGGATGCGGGCGGGTGCGGGCGGGTGCGGGCCGGCGGGTCCGGACCTGCGCCTGCCTCAGCCGCGGCCCACGAAGGGCATCTTGGTGGCCATGACCGTCATGAACAGCACGTTGGACTCCAGCGGCAGCCCGGCCATGTGCAGCACCGAACGGGCGACATGCTCGACATCCATGCGCGGCTCGACCCGCATGCTGCCGTCGGCCTGCGGCACGCCGTTGGCCATGCGCTCGGTCATCTCGGTGACCGCATTGCCGATGTCGATCTGGCCGACCGCGATGTCGTACTTGCGGCCATCGAGCGCGCCCGAGCGGGTGAGCCCGCTCACCGCATGCTTGGTCGAGGTGTAGGGCGCCGAGTTGGGCCGCGGCGCGTAGGCCGAGATGGAGCCGTTGTTGACGATGCGCCCGCCCCGCGGGTTCTGGTCCTTCATCACCCGGAAGGCCTGCTGCATGCAGAGGAAGGTGCCGGTGAGGTTGGCATTGACCACGGTCATCCACTGAGCGTAGCTGAGGTCCTCCAGCGGAAGGGGCGGCGCGCCGGTGCCGGCATTGTTGAAGAGGAAGTCCAGGCGGCCGAAGCGGGCCACCGCGGCATCGAAGAGCGCGCGCACCGAGTCGGGGTTGCCGACATCGGTGGGTACCGCCAGGGCGGCCGAGCCGCGCTCGCCGGCGGCGGCGATGGTGGCGGCCAGCGCATCGGCACGGCGCCCGGCCAGCACCACCTGCCAGCCGGCGTTCAGAAAGGCGAGCGCGGTGGCGCGGCCCACGCCGCTGCCCGCGCCGGTGATGAGGGCGACTTGGTTCTGTCCAGACATGGGATGCCTCCGGTGGGGAAGGCCTGCGAGCTTACCCGAGGCGGCTCGAGGGCGGGCGTGGGCGCCGCTAGGGCCGTCCCAGATAGAGGTACAGGGTGGAGCGGCCGCGCTCGCCGAAGCCCAGGCCCAGATAGACCGGGCCGAGCCCGGTGCTCGCCCCCATGAAGAGGCTGGCACCGGTGTGCCAGCGCGGCTCGGTGAAGGGCACATAGGGCTTCTCCATGCGCCCGGCCTCGAGGGAAGCGCCAAGGTACAGCCCGGTGCCGAAGGGCCGCGGCAGCGGCATGACCCGGTTGTAGTACATGAGGCGCGCGTACTGCATGGAGGAGCCGAGCAGCTGGTTGATCTGCAGGCCCGACAGGTTGAGAAAGCCGCCGAGCGTGAACGCGTCGAGCGCGGGCAACTCGCCGCCGGGGCTGGAGCCCACCCGGCCGAGCAGGTTGAAGGTGTGCGGGCCGCGGCTGAAGGCGCCCTGAGCCTGCGCCTCCAGCCGCGTGTAGCGAAGCTCGCCCCCCAGCATCTCGCGCGCCAGGTAGGCGGCGCTGTCGAGCGCCCAGCCCTGGCGGGGAAAGTCGAGGGAATCGAGCTGGTCCATGCTCAGCCGCGCGGCAACCCCGCCGTGGCGGTACTTCTCCTCGAGGAGGATGGGCAGACCCACCTGGGTGCTGTTGCTGCGCCGGCCGGCCACCAGGCCGATGCGGGCATCGAAGAGCGCACTCTGGGCGCCCACCATCAGCTCGGCCTGGTCGTTGCGCACCGAGTAGTCGGTGACCCGGGTGTCGTTCATGAACAGGCTGAGCGGCCGGCTCTCGGTGCTCAGGCGCGGCAACAGGTACAGGCGGCCATCGGGCGAGAGCGGCTGCATCAGCTGGGTGAGCAGGCGCTGGGTGCGGCCCACCTGCAGCAGCGAGGTCCACTCGCCGCCCAGGGAGTTGACCCAGGTACGGGTGTGCAGCACCGGCACATTGAAGTAGGTGTTCGACTTGGAGTCGACGGCCGCGCCCATGCCGAGCAGCAGATAGTTCGGCCCCAGGCTGCGCTCGCCGGGCTGGATCCAGAGCACACCGCTGCCCTGCTCGGGAACGATGCGGTAGTTCACCTGCGAGAAGTCGCCGCGGGCCATGAGGGCGGCGATGTCGCGATGCAGGGTCTCGCGGTCGAGCGGCACGCCCTCGGCCTGATGGCGCACCTGCGCCTCGACGACCACCGGATTGACGAAGCGGGTGGGGCCGATGCGGATCTGGTCGACGCGCTCCGGGGGCCGGGCCCAGGCGCGGCGCGCATCGGCGAGCGCCTGGTACTCGGCAGCGGGCACGGCCAGCGCGCGCAGGGCCGGGCCGCGCAGCTGCGCGGCTCGCTCGCCAGACGGGATGCCGGCCACACCGCGGCCGAAGTCGGTGGAACCGATGGGGCCGAGGTCAGGGGTGATCAGCAGGTCGCGCCCGTTCAGCTCGGCCAGCGAGCGCCGGACATTGTCCTCGATGAGGATGTTGACCATCTGCGCGGCCACGCCGATCAGCGACTGCAGTTCGTCCTCGCGCAGCAGCGGGCTGCCGACATCGACGGCGATGACCACATCGGCGCAGAGCTTGCGCACCACATCCACCGGCAGGTTGCGGCTGAGGCCGCCGTCGACCAGCAGGCGCTCCTGCTCGCGCACCGGCGCGAAGCCCGAGGGCACCGACATGCTGGCGCGCACGGCGCGCACCAGGCTGCCGCGCTCGAGCACCACCATGTCGCCGCGCACCAGGTCGGTGGCCACGGCGCGGAAGGGCACGCCGAGCTGGTCGAAGCTGGCGAGCTCGGTGCTCACACCGAGCAGCTCATGCAGCAGCAGCTCCACCTTGTGGCCGGCGCTCAGGCCCGGCGCGGCGCGCAGGCCGCTGGCATCGACCCCTAGCGTGACGCCGAGCTGGGGCAGGCGCTCGGCCTGCTTGGTCCGGTAGGCCTGCTCGGTGCGCGCGACCTCGTCGACGAAGATGTCGCCCCAGTCGACCCGGCGCAGGCGCGCCTCGATCTCGTCGGGCGACAGGCCGGCGGCATAGGCCGCGCCCACCGCCGCGCCCGCGCTGGTGCCGGCGATGCAGTCGACCGGCACGCGCATCTGCTCGAGCACGCGCAGCACGCCGACATGCGCGAAGCCGCGGGCGCCGCCGCCCGACAGGGCCAGGCCGATGCGCGGGCGCGCGGACGAGGCGGCGGACGCCGCACCGTCTGACGACGAGGGCTGGCCCCACGCCGCACCCGTGAGGGTGAGGGCGAACACGAGGGCAATGGCCCGCGACCGATGCCGGGGCGGCGGGCTGCACGGCACGGTGGCGACTTCCTGGAAGGGCGACGGATTCATGGACGGCAGGCGAGGTGCGGCGTGGTGGGTGGCGGCCGCAACCCCGGGATTATCATCGCAGCCACTGTCCGCCGGAGCATCCGATGAGCGCCAAACCCCGCAAGAAGCCCGAAGAACTGCGCAGCCACCGCTGGTATGGCGTGAACGACCTGCGCTCCTTCGGCCACCGCTCGCGCACCGCGCAGATGGGCTATCACCGCAGCGAATACGCCGGCAAGCCGGTGATCGCCATCATCAACACCTGGAGCGAGATCAACCCCTGCCACACCCACTTCCGCCAGCGCGCCGAGGAGGTCAAGCGCGGGATCTGGCAGGCAGGCGGCTTCCCGGTGGAGATGCCCGCCATCTCGCTCTCGGAGCCCTTCCAGAAGCCCACCACCATGCTCTATCGCAACCTGCTCGCGATGGAGACCGAGGAGCTGCTGCGCTCCTACCCGGCCGACGGCTGCGTGCTGATGGGCGGCTGCGACAAGACCACCCCGGCCCTGATCATGGGCGCGCTGTCGATGAACCTGCCGGCGATCTTCGTGCCGGCCGGTCCGATGCTGCGCGGCGACTACAAGGGCGGCTTTCTGGGCAGCGGCAGCGACACCTGGAAGTACTGGGCCGAACTGCGCGCCGGCAACATCAGCGAGCAGGACTGGCGCGACGTGGAAGAGGGCATCGCGCGCTCGCCGGGCCACTGCATGACCATGGGCACGGCCTCGACCATGACCAGCGCCACCGAGGCGATGGGCCTCACCCTGCCCGGCGCAGCCTCGATACCGGCGCCCGACTCACGCCATGCGCAGATGGCCACGCTTTCGGGCAAGCGCATCGTGGACATGGTCTGGGAAGATCTGTGCATTCGAGACATCGTCGATGCCCGCGCCATCCACAACGCCGTGACCACCGTGCTCGCGCTGGGCGGCTCCACCAATGCCATCGTGCACCTGATCGCGCTGGCGCGGCGCGCCGGCGTGGCGCTCGATCTCGAGCGATTCGACGCGCTGGCCCGCGGCACCCCGGTGCTGGCCGATGTCCGGCCTTCGGGGCGTTTCCTGATGGAAGACTTCTACTACGCGGGCGGGCTGCGCGGCCTGCTGTCGCGCATCACCGACCTGCTCGAGACCGACGCGCCGACCGTCAACGGCCGCACGCTGGGCGAGAACCTCGAGGGCGCGGCCGTGCACAACCCCGAGGTGATCCGCCCGCGCGACACCCCGCTGGTGGCCAGCGATGGCCTGGCGGTGCTGCGCGGCAACCTCGCGCCCGACGGCGCGGTGATCAAGCCCCCGGCCATGGAAGCGCATCTGCAGCGCCACACCGGCCCGGCGGTGGTCTTCGACGACTACAACGACATGGCCGCGCGTATCGACGATCCGGCGCTGCCCGTCACGGCCGACTCGGTGATCGTGCTGCGCAGCGCCGGCCCGCAGGGCGCGCCGGGCATGCCCGAGTGGGGCCAGCTGCCCATCCCGCGCAAGCTGCTGCAGCAGGGCGTGCGCGACATGGTGCGCATTTCGGACGCCCGCATGAGCGGCACCAGCTACGGCGCCTGCGTGCTGCATGTGGCGCCCGAGTCGCATGTCGGCGGGCCGCTCGCGCTGGTGCGCGATGGCGACCTCATCGAACTCGACGTGCCGGGCCGGCGCCTCGAACTGAAGGTCGACGAGGCCGAGCTGGCCGCGCGCCGCGCCGCCTGGACGCCGCCCGCACCGCGCTTTTCGCGCGGCTTCGGCGCGCTCTACCTGAAGCATGTCAGCCAGGCCAACGAGGGCTGCGATTTCGACTTCCTCGGCGAGCAGGCCGCAGCACCCCACGGCGACCCCGAGATCCACTGACACCGTGAACGCATCCGCCATGCCGGCCCGCCACGTTCCGCAGCCCCGGAGCAACGCATGAACGCCCTCGCGGCCGACGCCTTCGACGCCGACGTCGCCATCGTGGGCGCCGGCCCGGTCGGCCTCACGCTGGCCAACAGCCTCGGCGCGCACGGCGTCTCGGTGCGGCTGATCGAACGCCTCGAGGGTCTGATCGACTATCCGCGCGCGATCGGGATCGACGACGAATCGCTGCGCACGCTGCAGGGCGTGGGGCTGGCCGATCGGGTGCAGGCGCACATCACGCCCGACCAATGGATGCGCTTCACCACCGCCGACGGGCGCTGCTTCGCCTCGATCGAGCCGCGCACCGACGAGTTCGGCTGGTCACGGCGCAACGCCTTCATCCAGCCGCAGGTCGATCGCATCCTGCACGAGGGGCTGGCGCGCTTTCCGGGCGTGCAGGTGCTGTTCGGCCAGGCGCTGGCCGGCTTCACGCAGGACGACGACGGGGTCACGCTCGAACTCGAGGCCGGCGAGCCGCAGCATGGCGCGGCCTCCGACGGCTCTGCCGCCCCCGACGGCTCCGCGCCCACCGACGCCGGCCCCGCGCGCCGCGCGCTGCGCGTTTCCCAGGAGCCCACGTCATGAATGCACGCGATGCCGACCGCGCCGTCTCGTCCGCGGCGCACGCCCCATCCCGGGCAAACGCCACCGCGCCGCGCGCCTTCCTCGGCCTGTCGCATTCGCCCCTCATCGGCCTGAACCCGGTCGCGCCCGAGGTCGGTGCGGCCCTGCAGGCCGCCATTGCCGACGCCCGCGCGCGGGTGCGCGCCTTCGACCCGGAGCTGGTGGTGATTGCCGGCCCCGACCACTACCACGGCTTCTTCAACGAGCTGATGCCGCCCTTCTGCCTGGGCACGCAGGCCACCGCGGTGGGCGACTGGGATACGCCGGCGGGCGCGCTGCGGGTCGATGCCGACGCGGCCCTCGGGCTCGCCGCCTTCCTGATGGACGAAGGCTTCGACATCGCGCTGTCGCGGCGCATGCGCGTGGACCACGGCTTCGCGCAGGCGCTGCAGGCGCTGTGGGACGGGCTGGACACGCCGCCGCTGGTGCCGCTCTTCATGAACGCCGTGGCGCCGCCGGGCATTCCACGGATCGGCCGTTGCCTGGCGCTCGGTCAGGCGATCGGCCGCTTCCTCGATGCGCTGCCGCGTCGCACGCTGCTGATTGGCAGCGGCGGGCTGTCGCACGAGCCGCCAGTGCCCACGCTCGATCATCCCGACCCGGCGGTGCGCGAGCGCATCACCGTGCGCAGCGACCCCGACCCGGCCAGCTTCGGCGCGCGCAAGCAGCGGGTGATGGCCCACGGCATGGCGCTGGCCGCGGGCGATGCCCGCCACAAGCCGCTCAATCCGGCATGGGATGCGCGCTGGCTCGACGCGCTGGAGAGCGGCCGCCTCACCGATCTGCTGGCCCTGGACGAAGACGCCATCACCCGCGAGGCGGGCCTGTCGGCGCACGAGTCCAAGACCTGGCTGATCGCGCGCGCCGCCACCGGCGCGGCCACCTGCGAGTTTCGCCACTACCAGGCCATACCCGAGTATGTCGCGGGCTTCGGCGTGATGTTCGCGCGGAGCACGGCGTAAGCCGGCGCCGGGCGCCCGCGGCTCAGCGTGGCGCCCGCCCCGCGCCGAAGACGATCGACTGCCCGGGCACCAGCATCCGGAACCGCGCCTCAGGGATGCCGGCCCCGCGCAGCGCCGCGCGCAGGTCCTCGATGGGCGCCTCGTAGGGCTCGTCGGTGAGCTGGAAAGTGCCCCAGTGGATACCGATCGACAGCGGACCGCCCAGGGCCTGGTGCAGGCGCACCGCCTCGTGCGGGTTCACATGCTGGGCCGCCATGAACCAGCGCGGCTCGTAGGCGCCCACCGGCAGCGCGGCGAGATCGAAGGGCCCCAGGCGCTGGCCGATCACGGCGATGTCGTTGGTCCAGCCGGTGTCGCCGGCGAAGTAGGCGCGCAGCGCGGGATGGTGCAGCACCCAGCCGCCCCAGAGCGTGCGGTTGCGGTCCCACAGCCCCCGCCCGCTCCAGTGGTGCGCGGGCACGAAGTGGAAGACCGCCTCGCCCACCGCGTGGCGCTCCCACCAGTCGAAGCCCTTCACGTTGTCGATGCCCTGCTCGCGCATCCAGGCATCGACGCCGAGCGGCACCAGGAACAGGGGCGAGCCGCCGGACTGGGCGGCGAGTTCGCGCACGGTGGGCAGGTCGAGGTGGTCGTAGTGGTTGTGCGAGATGAGCACGACGTCGATGCGCCCCAGCCGGCGCGCCTCCTCGGGCACCGGGTGCAGACGCTTCGGGCCGAGCAGCTGGGGCAGCGGCGAGGCGCGCTCGGAGAAATGCGGGTCGGTGAGCACGCGCAGGCCGCCGACCTCGAACAGCAGCGTGGCATGACCGAACCAGGCCACCCGGGTGGCCGCGGCCCCGGCGCGCGCGGCCTGAGCGGCGCCGGCCGGTGCACCGCCCGCGCCGGCATCGACACCCACCGGCAGGACGCGCCAGGTGTCGGCCCCGTCCGGCGGGTCGGCCGCTGGCGAACGCCAGGCCAGGGGCAGCGAGGCCCAGGCCGCGGCGATGCGATCGGGATGGACCATCGCGTCGAGGTCGAGGTCGCGTCGCGACCACCACCAGCGCAGCAGATCGCCCGGCGGCTTGTTCACCCGCGTGCCGTCGCTGTTGACGAAGCCGTCATCGCGGTGATGCGCCGCGGGAGGCCGGTTGCCCGAGATGGCCACC
>NZ_CEXFHW010000133.1:0-11176 GCF_982640115.1 Quisquiliibacterium sp.
CGCCCAGCGCGAGCGCATCGCCATGCACGCCGGTGAAGTCCTTCAGGCCCACCGCGCAGTCGGCCACCGGCACCTGTCAGGGGCCGACCATCGGGTCGCGCGAGCACAGGCCGCCCACGCTGCGATCGCCAATGGTGATCAGGAAGGCCTTGCTGCCCACGGCCGGCACGCTCAGCACCTGTCGGGCCACCGTGACCAGGTCGAGACCCACGCAATCGACCGGTGGCAGCGTGCGCAGGCGGCGTTCGCCCGTGCGGTGCATGCGCGGCGGCTTGCCCAGCAGGACATCCATGGGCATGTCCACCGGTCGGCTGCCATCCTCGGCCCGCACCACCAGTTGCCCGTCGTCAGTGACCGTGCCGACCACCGCCCAGGGACAGCGCTCGCGTTCGCACAGACTCGCGAACCGATCGCGGCTGGCCGGCGCGATCGCGAGCACATAGCGCTCCTGCGATTCATTGCACCAGATCTCGGCCGGCGACAGGCCGCTTTCCTCCACCGGCACCCGGGCGAGCTCGAACACCGCTGCACGCTCCGCACCGTGCACCAGCTCGGGAAAGGCGTTGGACAGGCCGCCGGCGCCAACATCATGCAGCGACAGGATGGGGTTGGCCTCGCCCATGGCCCAACAGCGATCGAGCACCTCCTGGGCACGGCGCTGGATCTCGGGATTGCCGCGCTGCACGGAATCGAAGTCGAGCTCGGCACTGTTGCTGCCGGCGCCCAGGCTGGAGGCGGCGCCGCCGCCCAGGCCGATGCGCATGCCCGGCCCACCGAGCTGGATGAGCAGCGTGCCCACCGGCAGGCCGTGCTTGCCGACATGGCGGGCATCGATGTCGCCCACACCGCCCGCCAGCATGATCGGCTTGTGGTATCCCCACACCCGCTCGCCCACCTGCGCCTCGAAACTGCGGAAGTAGCCAAGCAGGCTTGGCCGGCCGAACTCGTTGTTGAAGGCGGCCGCGCCGATCGGGCCCTCGAGCATGATCGCCAGCGGGCTTGCGATCCGGTCAGGACGCCCGACCGACGATGTCGTGCCGGCCGGGGCGCCCGGGGCGGCCAGATCGGCGCCGCCTTCCCAGGGCTGCTCGAAGCCGGGGATGCGCAGGTTCGACACGCTGAACCCGGTCAGGCCGTAGCGCGGCCGCGAGCCGCGGCCGGTGGCGCCCTCGTCGCGGATCTCGCCCCCGGCGCCGGTGGCCGCGCCCGGGAACGGCGAGATGGCGGTGGGATGGTTGTGGGTCTCGACCTTGAGCAGGCTGTGCAGCAGCACCGGCTCGGCGCGATAGCGCCCGCCCTCGTCGGGCGGCCCGGCATGCCAGCGCAACGAGGGCGCGCCGGTGAGCACCGCGGCATTGTCGGCATAGGCCACCTCGGTGCCTTCCGGATTGACGGCATGGGTGCTGCGGATCATCCCGAAGAGGGTCTGCTCGCGCGGCTCGCCATCGAGCGTCCAGGAGGCGTTGAAGATCTTGTGACGACAGTGCTCGGAGTTGGCCTGCGCGAACATCATCAGCTCGACATCGCTGGGGTCGCGTCCGGCCGTGCGGAACGCCGCCAGCAGGTAGTCGATCTCGTCCTCGGACAGCGCCAGACCGAGCTCGGCATTGGCCTGCACCAGCGCCGCACGGCCCTGCGCACCGACCGCGACGCGCTGCATCGGCCGGCCGGGCAGAGGCCGGAAGAGGGCGGCCGGATCGGGCTCGGTCAGCAGCAGCGTCTCGGTCATGCGGTCATGGAGCAGCGCGCCAAGCGCGCGCAGCCGGGCCTCATCGGGGGCCCGCGTACCACCGAGCAGGCCGCCCAGCAGGCCGGCGCTGAAGCCCAGGCTGTAGCGCACGCCGCGCTCGATGCGCCGGATGAACGGCATGCCGCAGTTGCGCGCGATGTCGGTCGCCTTGCTTGCCCAGGGCGAGAGCGTGCCCAGCCGCGGCACGACCCAGACCGGCGTGGTCGAGGAGGCCGCGGCACTGGCTCGCACATCGAGCAAGGCGCGCAGGCGCTCGCGCTCGGCATCGTTCAGCCGGTGCTCGGACCAGACCAGGAAGACCTGCGCAGCCTCGACCGCATCCACCCGGGAATCAATCGCCTTCAGGCGCTGCAGGAGGCGGTCACGGCGCAGACCGCTGAGCGCGGGCGGACCCGGCAGAAGGAAGTGCTCGGACATCGGGGCTTCGGGCCGAAGGGCGGCGCCGGCAGGCGCGCGAAGCCGCGATTATAGGCTCGGCATCTGGCAAGGCCGGCGCTTTCCCGGCGCCCGCAACCCGGCCCGGGCGGGCCTTGTCGAGGCCCAGGGCGGAACTAATCGACAGTCAGCCGCCGAGATTCCTGTCAGCCTTGCGGGGCTGCTCGTCCGGCTTCGCAGCCTGCCCCCGACCCCATGACCCCATCTCCCAGCGCCACCGCCGCCGTGCCCGGACGGGTGAGCGCCAGCGCGCCGATGCCCGGCGCGCCCCGCCCGATCGAGCCGCTGCAGACGCTTGTCGACCGGATCCGCTCCGGGGGTGATCTGCCCGCCATGGGCAAGGCCGTCCGCGAGGTCAGCCAGCTCGTGGCCGGCGACCGCCAGAATCTGGCCGCCGTGGCGCGCGCCGTGATGAAGGACACCGCCCTGTCGCAGCGGCTCATGCGGCTGGTCAACTCGGCGCTCTATCGGGCCCCGTCCGCCGAGCCGGTCAGCACGGTGTCGCGCGCCTTGCAGATGCTCGGCATGGATGCCCTGCGCTCGCTGGCGCTCTCGCTGGTGATGTTCGAGCGGCTCGGGCAGAGCCGCATCGCCACCCGGCTCAGCGATGAATTCATCCGCTCCACCCTGGCCAGCCTGATGGCCCGTTCGGTGCTCACCCCTGGCAGCCGGCTCTGGGAGGAGGCGGGGCTGGCCGCGATGTTCCATCGTCTGGGCCAGGTGCTGGTGCTGTGCCACCTGCCTGATGAATCCGCGCGGCTGATCGAGCGCGCGCCCGACGAACCCCGGCCGCAGGTCGCGCGCGAGACCGCGCTGGCGGTGCTTGGCGTCACCTGTGAGGACCTCGGTCACGCGCTCGGCGAGGCCTGGGGCTTTCCGCCGGTGCTGCTCAGCGGTCTGCTGCGTTCGGCGGTCCGCGGCCCGGTGCCGCCCTGCCACAATTTCGAGCTCACGGTGAGGGTAGCCGCCAATCTCGGCGTGGAGATCTGCGAGATGGTGGACGAGCACGGACCGGCCGACGGCCAGGCCCACCAGGCGCTCGCCGACCGCTATCACGCCGCGCTCGGGCTATCCGGACAGGCCATGCAGGCCGCCCTCGCCCTGGCCACCGCGCACACCCGCGAGATCGGGCTCGCCATGGGCGTGGACATGACCCGCACGCCGTTCGGGCGTCGTCTGCTCGGGCTCGATCCCGGTCGGGCCCGTCGCGCAGGGGCTGCCGGCGGGCCTGATGGCGATCCGGCGAATGCCCCGGACACGGCCGCCGGCGAGCCGGACCCCGCGATGTCCTCGGTCCATGCACCTCGCGGGCAGCACGACCCCGGGGACGGAGACGGCGGCAGCGAGCCCGCCGACGGTGTCGGCGCCGAGAGCGGGCTCGGCAGCGAGGCGCAAGGCCAGGCCGAGGGGCCCCACGAGCCATCGACCGTCGGGTCCGTCAACCCGGACGCCGATTCGCCCGCGTCCCTGCCGCCGCAGGCTACGCCCACGCAGGCGCCTGCGCCCATGGGCGAGTCCGGGCCGCCTTCCGTGCCCACGCCTGACCAGATGTCTTCGAGCACGCCCCAGCCCGCGTCGCCCCCCGAGGATCCGCTCGCCATCACCCGCCGCATCGGCGCCCTGGCCGACACCCTGGCCGAGGTCTCGGCCATGCTCTGCCGGGGCGATCAGGGCGCGGCGGCGGTGCGCATCGTGATCGACCGGCTGCTGACGGTGCTGGCCTGCCGGCGGGTGGTGTTCGCCAGCTGGGATGCGAACCGCCAGCATCTCGTCGGCCGCTTCGGCGCCGGTGACATCGACGCGGGCCGGTTGCGCCTGTTCCGCATCCCGGCCGGTGATGAAGGTGACCTGCTCAGCGTGGCGGTCGCCAGAGGCGTAGACCTCCACATCGCCAACGCCGGCGCGCCGCGGGTGAGTGCCGGCCTGAGCGCCTGGCACCGCCGCCATTACGCACCCGGCAGCTTCCTGATGCTTTCGGTGGTGCTCGACGCGCGCACCGAAGCCATCGTGTACGCCGACAAGGCCATCCCGGCCGGATTCGAGTTCGACGAGGCCACCACCTCGCTCATGCGCGCGCTGCGCAACCAGACCGCACTGGCCCTCGCCGCACCCGGCGTCGTGGTCTGAGCGCGGATCCTGACAGGCTTCCACTACACTCGGGGTCCGAGCCGGCTGACTCGCAGCCGGCCATCCCATCCGGAGGCCCCATGAAGATCCTGAAGACCCTGCTGGCGAGCGCCGCGCTGGCGCTGGCCGGGCCCGCGCTGGCCCAGACCACCTGGAACCTGGCTGCCGCTTACCCCGCCGTCAATTTCCACACCGAGAACCTGGTGCAGTTCGCCGCCGATGTCGAGAAAGCCACCGGCGGCAAGCTCAAGATCGTGGTCCATGCCAACGCCTCGCTGTTCAAGGCGCCCGAGATCAAGCGGGCCGTTCAGGGCGGCCAGGCGCAGGCCGGCGAGATCCTGCTGGTGAACTTCGAGAACGAGTGGCCGATCTTCGGCATCGACGGCCTGCCCTTCCTGGCCGACAGCTATGACGAGGCCGCCAAGCTCGCCAAGGTCACCAAAGCAGCGCTCGATCGCAAGCTCGGCGAGCAGGGCATGCTTTCGCTCTATGGCGTCGCCTGGCCGCCGCAGGGCGTGTACAGCAAGCGCCCCCTGAACAGCACCGCCGACATGAAGGGCCTGAAGTGGCGCGCCTACAGCCCGGCCACCGCCAAGATCGCTGATCTGGTCGGCGCCCAGCCGGTGACCATCCAGGCGGCCGAACTCACCCAGGCCCTGGCCACCGGCGTGGTCGACTCCTACATCTCGTCGGGCGCCACCGGCTTCGACTCCAAGACCTACGAGCATGTGAAGTACTTCTACGACACTCAGGCCTGGTTGCCCAGGAATCTGGTGATCGTGAACCGCGCCGCGTTCAACGCGCTGGACAAGGCCACGCAGGACGGCCTGATGAAGGCGGCCGCCGAGGCCGAGGCCCGCGGCTGGCGGGTGTCCCAGGAGAAGAACACCTGGTACCTCGAGCAGCTCAAGGCCAAGGGCATGCAGGTGCTCAAGCCCTCCCCGCAGTTCGCCGCCGAACTGAAGAAGCTCGGTGATGTCATGATCGCCGACTGGCTGAAGAAGGCCGGCCCGGAAGGTCAGGCGCTGGTCGACGCCTACCGCAAGTGAGCCTGGCGTGCGCGAACTCCTCAGGCGTCTGATCGACGGCGCCGGCGCCCTCGCCGGCCTCTTCGTGCTGCTGATCTTCCTCGTGATGATCGTGTCCACCGTGATGCGCACCCTCGGCATGCGCACCGGCGGCACCGACGACATCGTGTCCTGGATGACCGCGGCGGCCGCCTTTTTCGGGCTCGCGCACACCTTCCGCCACGGCGATTTCGTCCGTGTGGTGCTGGTGCTCGACAAGCTCGGGCCCCGGGCCCGCCACTGGGCCGAACTGGCCGCGCTCGCGGTGGGCACGGTCTTCACCGGCTACATCGCGCTCTCGGTCACCCGCTATGTCGTCGACAGCTGGCGCTTCGGCGACATGGCCGGCGGCCTGGTGGTCATCCCCATCTGGATCCCGCAGTCGAGCATCGCCATCGGCAGCACCCTGCTCTTCATCGCCATGGCCGACCAGTTCGTGCATGTGCTCAGGGGCAACCGCCCCGACTACGTGGTGGCGGTCGAGGAACGGCATGCCCGCGGCGATTTCAGCGAGGATGTATGAACGTCGTCGAGGTCGGTTCATTCCTCCTGCTGGTGATGCTGCTGCTGCTGGGCGGCGGCATCTGGATCGCGGTCACCCTGGCGCTGGTCGGCTGGATCGGCATGGCGCTGTTCGCCAACCTGCCCGCGGTGGTCTGGGGCAAGAACCTGTTCTCGGCCCTGTGGGAATCCAACGCCTCCTGGGAGCTGGCGGCGCTGCCGCTGTTCATCTGGATGGGCGAGATCCTCTTCCGAACCCGGCTCTCGGAACAGATGTTCGAGGGCCTGTCGCCCTGGCTCAACCGGGTGCCTGGCCGGCTGATGCACACCACCATCCTGGGCTGCGGCATCTTCGGCTCGGTGTCCGGCTCGTCGGCAGCCACCTGCGCCACCATCGCCAAGGTGGCCCTGCCCGAGCTCGCCCGCCGCGGCTATGACGAGCGCATCGCCCTCGGCTCGCTCGCCACCGCGGGAACCCTCGGCATCCTGATCCCGCCCTCGATCACGATGGTGGTCTATGCGGTGGCGGCCGACGCCTCGATCATCCGGATCTTCCTGGCGGGCTTCATCCCGGGCCTGATCCTGATGGTGCTCTTCTCGGGCTACATCGCGGCCTGGTCGCTGCGCCATCCCGACAAGGTGCCCCCCCCCGATCCGCCGAGCAGCCTCATGGAGAAGCTGCGCCGATCGGGCAGTCTCATCCCGTGCGCGCTGCTCATCCTGTTCATCGTGTGGGTGCTGGTCGCCGGCTGGGCCACCGCCACCGAGTGCGCGGCCTATGGTGTGCTCGGCTCGCTGGTGATCGCGGCGGCAAGCCGCTCGCTGACCTGGGCGAGCTTTCGCGACAGCCTGATGAGCGCCACCCGGGTGTCGTGCATGATCATGTTCATCCTGGCCGGGGCGGCCTTCCTGACCAAGACCATGGCCTTCACCGGCATCCCGCGCGAGCTGGCCGAATGGGTGCACGGGCTGGGGCTGTCACCGCTCGCGCTCATCGCAGTGCTATCGCTGCTCTACCTGGTGCTGGGCACCGCACTCGACGGCATCTCGATGATCGTGCTCACCAGCGCCGTGGTGCTGCCCATGATCCAGAAGGCCGGCTTCGATCTGATCTGGTTCGGCATCTTCATCGTGCTGCTGGTGGAGATCGCCGAGGTCACACCCCCGGTGGGCTTCAACCTCTTCGTGCTGCAGAACATGACCGGCAAGGACAGCACGGTGATCGCGCGCGCCGCGATCCCGTTCTTCATGTGCCTGCTGCTGTGCATCGCCCTGATCACGGTCTTCCCCGAGATCGTCACCTGGCTGCCCGACGCCGTCATGGGCAAGGACCGCTGAGCCGTGTGATGCCTTTGCGGCTGCGCGCCAGCGACCCACCGTTGCCCCGCGCTGCGGGAGCGCGCCGGTGAGTCTTGCGATGCTGCGCACCGCCACGCTGCGCCGCTTCGAGGCCGAGGCGATCGCTGCGCTGCCCCCCGGCACCCTCATGGATCGTGCCGGTCGGGCGGTGGCTGCGGCCGCGGCACGCATCGCCCGCGAACGTCCGCGCGGCGCGCCCATCCACCTGCTGGTGGGCCCCGGCAACAATGGGGGCGACGCGCTCGTCGCGGGCCTGCACCTGCACGCATGGGGCTTCCCGGTGCAGGCCTGGTGCCTCACCCGTGCCGCGCCGAGTGCCCCGGATGCCCTGAACGCCCATCAGCGCTGGCTGGCCACAGGCCTTGCGCTGCACTGCCTCGCCGATCTTCCGGCAGCGCTCAGCGCCGGCGGCGTTCTGCCCTCGCCCGCCCTGGTGATCGACGGGCTCTTCGGCATCGGACTGACGCGGGCGCTGGACGCGACGGCGCGTGCCGCGGCGCAGGCGGTCGCCGGCGCGGGCGTCTTTCTGCTCGCCATCGACCTGCCCTCCGGCCTGGATGCCGACACCGGCGAGGTGGTGGGCGGTGACCTGGCCGGCGCCTTCCGCGCCGATCTCACGCTCAGCCTGCTTGCCGACAAGCCGGGACTGCGCACCGGGCAGGGTCCTGCGCTCGCCGGCGAGGTGCGCGTCGATCCGCTCGGGGTGCTCGTCCCTCTGCCTGCCGACGGCCTGCTGCTTGACCTCGACAGGGCGCGCTCCCTGGTGCGCCCGCGTCCGCGGGTCTCGCACAAAGGCTCCTTCGGCGGGGTCGTGGTCATGGGCGGAGCACCGGGTCTGCAGGGCGCCGCCGTGCTGGCAGCCACCGCCGCCCAGGCGAGCGGCGCCGGCAAGGTCTGGCTAGCCTGCCCGGAGGCGGTGCCGCTTGCCGGGAATGCTCCCCAGCTCATGAGCCGGTCCTTCGATGCCGCGGCTGATGATGTCGAGGCCGTGATCATCGGCTGCGGGCTCGGCATGAGCGCCAGGGCATCCGCCCGACTGCGCACCGCGCTGGCTGAAGCGCAGGCCTGCGTGGTCGATGCCGACGCGCTCAACCTGATCGCGTCCGACCCGGTGCTGACGCGCGCTCTGGCCGCGCGGCAGGGCCCGACCGTGCTGACTCCCCACCCGCTCGAGGCGGCCCGGCTGCTTGGCATCAGCACCGCTGCGGTCCAGTCCGACCGGCTGGCGGCGGCCCTGCGCCTGGCTGAGCAGCGCCGGGCCGTGGTGCTGCTCAAGGGTGCGGGAACGATCATTGCTACAGCCTGCGGACGATGGGCAATCAACACCACCGGCTCTGCAGCCCTGGCCACCGGCGGCACCGGCGATGTGCTCGCCGGGCTGATCGGGGGCCTGCTCGCCCAGTCCTACGCCGCCTGGGAGGCGGCCTGTCTCGGCGCCTGGCTGCATGGCCACGCGGCCGATCTCTGGCGGCTCGACCATCCCCATGGCGCCGGTCTGGATCCCGCCCACCTGCCCGCGCTGCTGCCCGGCGCCTGGCCCGCACCCGAGGACCCGCATGACCCCCATTGAACGCCATCAACGCATCGGCATGCTGCAGGCCCAGGCCAGCGCCGCCCGCAACGTCCGTCTGCTCAGCCTCTTCGAGCGCGAGCCGCAGCGGGTGCACTCGTTCACCCTCGAGGCGGCCGGCCTGTGCCTCGACATCAGCCGCCAGCGGCTGTCGATGGCCCAGCGACTCGCGCTGCTCGACTATGCGGTGGCGGCCGGCGTGCCCGCCCGGCGCGACGCCCTGCTGGCCGGGGCGGTGGTCAACCCCACCGAGCACCGACCCGCATGGCACACCGCGCTGCGGGCTCCCGCCGGCGCAGGGCAACCGGCCGAGGTGGCCGAATGCCTGCAGCGCATGACCCGTTTCGCCGCGGCGGTGCGCGGCGGCGAGTGGCGTGGCGAGCGTGGCGAAGTCCTGAGCGATGTGATCTGCGTGGGTATTGGCGGCTCGCATCTCGGGCCGCAGCTTGCCAGCGAGGCTCTCGCGGCCCATGCTGCCGGCGGCCCGCGGCTGCATTTTCTGTCCAATGTCGACCCCGCAGCCTGGCAGACCCTGCAGGCTCAGCTCGACCCTCACCGCAGCCTGGCGATCATTGCCTCCAAGTCCTGGCGTACCCTCGAGACCGCCCGCAACATGGACGCCGTGGTGGCCTGGTTCGAGGCGGCCGGCATCTCGCGCCCCGGGCTGTCGCGCCACCTCGCGGGGGTCACGGCGGCACCCGCACTCGCGACAGCCAGCGGCATTGCGGCCGAATCGCTCTTCCCGTTCTGGGACTGGGTCGGCGGCCGTTATTCGCTCTGGTCGGCGATCGGCCTGCCGCTGATGCTGGCTGTCGGTCCGGCGGGTTTCCAGTCGATGCTCACCGGCGCCCATGCGATGGACCGCCATTTCGCGCAGGCGCCGCTGGGCGAGAACGCGCCCGTGGCACTCGCCCTGGTCGCCTTCTGGAACCGCCTGCTCGATCCGGCCGCCACCGAGGTGGTCGCGCCCTATTGCGAGCCGCTGCGCCGGCTGCCCAGCTACCTGCAGCAGCTGCAGATGGAAAGCAACGGCAAGTCGGTGGACGAGACCGGCCACGCCCTCGACTGGCATACCGCCGCGGTCACCTGGGGCGCGGCCGGCACCGATGCCCAGCACTCCTTCTTCCAGGCACTGCACCAGGGCACGGCAGCGCACCCGGTGGAGTTCGTCCTCGCCCTTCCCGACCGGCCCGACCCGCAACGCCGCGACGAAGCGCTGCTGGCCAATGCGATCGCGCAAGCCCAGGCGCTAATGCTGGGTCGCAGCCGGGAGGCGGTCGAGCATGCCTTGCGTGCCGCCGGCATGAGCGAGGCCCAGGCGGCTCAGGCGGCGAGTCATCGCGTGCATGCCGGCGACCGCCCCTCCACCACGCTGCTCATCGGCAGGCTTACCCCGCAGACCCTGGGCGCGCTGATCGCCCTCTACGAGCACAAGACCGCCGTGCTGGCCTGGCTCTGGGGCATCAATCCCTTCGATCAGTGGGGCGTGGAGCTGGGCAAGCAGATGGCCGGGCCGATCGAGACCGCGCTGCGCGCAGCCCGCGAAGGCGATGCCGGCGCGGCAGGCGCCATCGCCGATCCCGCGACCCGTGCCTGGGTGGAGCGGCTCGGCGCCGCGCTGCAGGCCGACGACCTCATCCGCAGTGCCGCGGCGCCGCGCCCCGGCGATTGAACCAGGCTCGCGCGCGGCAGCCCTCCAGGGCTGCGGCTCAGGCCTGGACGAGACGCCCCGCCTTGAGGGTCAGCCGTTGCCGGCAGCGCGCGGCCAGGCCCTCGTCGTGGGTGACCAGGACCAGCGTGGCCCCGACCTCACGATTGAGCGTGAACAGCAGATCGATGATCCGCTCACCGGTGGCCGCATCCAGGCTTCCGGTGGGCTCGTCGGCCAGCAGCAGGGGAGGCGAGCCCGCGAAGGCGCGGGCGATGGCCACCCGCTGCTGCTCGCCACCCGAGAGCGTGCGCGGATAGTGGCCGGCCCGCTCGGCCAGCCCCACCCGGTCGAGCAGCTCGCGCGCGCGCTCGGCAGCCGCCGCCTCGCCGGCGAGCTCGAGCGGCAGCATGACATTCTCGAGGGCCGTCATCTGCGGCAGCAGCTGGAAGTTCTGGAAGACGAAGCCGACATGCCGGGCACGCCAGGCCGCGCGGCCATCCTCGTCGAGATCGAAGAGGCTCTGCCCGCCGACCACCACACGCCCGGCACTGGGCAGATCGAGTCCGGCCAGCAGACCCAGCAAGGTGGACTTGCCCGAGCCCGACGCGCCGACGATGGCCGCGGTGTCGCCACGGGCCACCCTGAAAGAGACATCCTCCAGGAT
Organism: Quisquiliibacterium sp.; assembly: GCF_982640115.1. Lineage (NCBI taxonomy): Bacteria > Pseudomonadati > Pseudomonadota > Betaproteobacteria > Burkholderiales > Burkholderiaceae > Quisquiliibacterium > Quisquiliibacterium sp. Next base: position 11,125 of record NZ_CEXFHW010000133.1, read on the forward strand.
CGACAACCAGCCATCGGCGTCGCGCACCCGACGCCCCAGCCCCTCGACGATA
>NZ_CEXFHW010000134.1:0-11171 GCF_982640115.1 Quisquiliibacterium sp.
TGCGGCGCTCGATGTCCCGCACCCAGCGGCCTGGGCCGAGTTCGAGCACCTGGTCGCTGCCGCGGCGGTATTGCGCCAGCCGCATCGCCAGCCAGGCATCGGCCTGTGCGGGGTCGCTGTTGGGGTGATCCTGCCGCCAGCGGGCAAGCGCGATCGCCTCGAAGCGGCAGCCTGGCTCCAGGGGCTCGGCGGCTGTGGCGAAGGCCTCGCGATACTGCCGGTTGCAGTACACCAGACGGTCCTCGGGATCGAAGATGGCGAAGGCTTCCTCGATCGCGTCGATCGCAGCCCGAAAGCGCTCCTCGCTGGTGGCCAGCTGCCGCGTGCGTTCCGCCACGCGCTGGTCGAGCTCGGTATTGATCTCCTCGTAGGCGTCGAGCGCCTGGCGCAGGGTGCGCGACAGCAGGCCGATTTCGTCGCCGATCCGGTCTTCGGTGAGCCGCACCGGCTGCCCGCGCGAGATGGCCTCGCAATCTTGTGCCAGCGTGTTGAGCCGCCCGGCCAGCCGCTGGCCAAGCACGCCGGCCATGCGCCAGCTGAGTGCGCCCAGCGCCAGCGCCAGCACGGACATGATCCCCAGCCGCAGCAGCATCGGCGCGACCCAGGGATTGTCCAGCCCGTAGAGCCTCAGGCCCAGCGCACCGCCTTCCGGGGCCGGCTCGAAGGCGAGCGCCTGGTCGATCGGGAACCAGCGACCGGGCGCCACGCCCGGCAGACCGAGCAGAACCCGATCGCCCTGCCGCATCTCGACACCGAGCCCGCTGGCCAGACCCGCGGCGCGGCGTTGCAGCAGCGCGCCGAGGTCGATCACCGAGACCAGCGCGCCGATGGCATCACTGGTGTACGGATAGATGACCGGGAAGGCGACCAGCAGCAGCGCCTGGCCAGGCTCGGTGAGCACCCGGGCGCGGGCCTTCCGCTCGCCCAGCGCGCCCTGCACGGTGCGGTCGACCTCGGCCTGCGGCACACGCTCGGGCAGGTTGCCGGCCACCGCGCGCCCACGGTAGTCGACCAGTGCGGTGGGCAGGCTTCCCGGCGTGCCGGTGCGTGCGGCGAGAAAGGGCTTGAGATAGGCATCCCGACCGGCGCTGTCCGAGAGGCTGGTCCAGACCAGCGGACTGCGGCTGAGCTCGCGCAGGTTGTCGAGCTGGTTGCCGAGGTCACCCGCCAGCGTGCCGCCCAGCACGCCGATGGCCGCCTGATGCGCCTCCTCGCGATCGTCGGGGATCTCGAACAGCGCGATGCCGATCATCACCGCCACCACCGCACCGATCACGCCCAGGGTCAGCGCGAACGAGGCGCGCCGGATCCGGTCGGCCAGCGGCTGGGCGGCGGTGGCCGGCGTCATTTTGCGGGTGACCCGGCCGGTGGGGACGGCGGGCGCGGCGGCCCGATCGGGATGAGGTGATCGGCGGCGGTGTAGCGGGCGAAGAAGACATTGCGCGCCGAGAGGGCGTCGTGGCGGGCGGGCGTGAACGGCACCGGATAGCGCTGCAGCAGCCCATCGTAGGGGCCGAGCTGCTCGAGCGCGTCGCGGATGCGGCGCCGGTCGGTGCTGCCCGCCTTGCGGATGGCCATCGCCAGCAGGTGGGTGAGGTCGTAGGCATGGGCCACCCCGACCGGGCTGGTCACCGCTTCGGCCGAGTCGATGCCGAAACGGCGCTTGAGGGCGGCCAGCACCCGACGCGCTGTCGGGCCGGTCTGCCCGACGAAGCTGTAGGTCTGGATCACCGCGAAATCGACCTTGTCGAGGGCGTCGCCGCACATGCGGGCGAAGTCGCCGCCGGTGACACCCCAATGGCTGATGATCGGCAGCCGCTGGGCCTCCGGCAGGGCCGCCACTTCCTTGACCAGGATGGCGCCCTCGGTCTCGTTGGCCACCAGCACGATGGCCTGCGCGCCGGCGGCGCGCAGCTCCTGATAGGCCGCGATCAGGGAGGTATCACCCCAGTTGTACCAGCGCTGTCCGACCAGGCTCACGCCGGTGCCAGGCAGCGCCTTCTGCAGCGCGGCCTGATTGCTGCGGCCCCAGGCGGTGTTCGGCAGCAGCACGCCCAGGCGCTGCGCCTTGTGCTGCTTCTGGGCAAACGCGATGAACGCCGGCCCGGCCCAGGCGTCCTTGAGCGACAACCGGAAGGTGTAGCTGGGGCGGTAGTCGTGGTCGGTGATCTGGTCGGCCGAACCCCAGGGGTTGAGCAGAGGGATGCCGAGTTCATGGACCACCGGCAGGCTCTCGACATACACCGGGCTGAACTTGCCGCCGAACACGCCCACCAGATCGGGCAGGGCGGCCAGTTCGCGCAGGTTGTCCAGCCCCACCGCGGTGATGGACCGGTTGTCGCGCGTGACCAGCTTGAGCGGTCGACCCCCCAGCACCCCGCCGGCCTGGTTGATCTCCTCGATGGCGATCTCGATGCCCTGCTGCACCGCGCGTGCCGAGGTGCTGGTCTTGTGGCCGAATTCGGCGTCCAGGCCGATCAGGACGGGATTGGCGGCCAGCGCGGCCTGCGGGTTCCAGAGCCACAGGAAGAGCAGGGCGAGACGAAGGACGAACAAGGGGTGCTCCTGAAGAGGGCCGCGCGCCGACCGGCCTCGGACCGAAGTCTAACCCGTGAGCTCAGCGGTGACTCGGGGTGGGGCGTTCCAGCCGAGCCGCTCCGGACCGTCCGCGGCTCGCGATGCGCCATCGCCGCCATGCCCCCGGGTATGCTCGCGGCTCCGGAGGGGAGTGCATGATGGAGCCACTGGCTCAGGCCCGAACGCTGTTCCTGGAGGGGCTCGATCACTTCAAGGCGAGCCGACTGGCTGATGCACGGCGCTGCTTCGAGCAGGCGCTGGCGCTCGCCCCCGGTCGCGTCTCGGTGATGGTCAACCTGGGCATCACGCTGTGCCATCTCGGTGAGTTCGAGGCTGCCGAACCGCTGCTGCGAGGTGTCACCGAAGTCGAGCCCGATGACGCGGCCGCCTGGGCTTACCTGGGCCAGGCGCGCGCCAGCCTGGGCCATTGGGCTGCGGCCTGCCTTGCGCTGGTGCGCTCGCTCGCCCTCGAGCCGGTCCAGGCGCCGGTGTGGCTGGCCCTGGGCCGCTGCCGGGTCCGCCTCGGCGAGATCGATGCCGCGCTCACCGCCTTCACGCGCGCCACCGAGACCGACCCGGCGCTCGAGCCGGCCTGGAGCGCCCGCGGCGGCCTGCTGCGCGAGACCGGCCGGTTCGCCGAGGCCGCGCAGGCGTTCAGAAAAGCGCAGGCGCTGGGCGCCGATCCGCAGCTGCTCGGCTACTACCTTGCGGCGGTCGATGGTGGCGAGCCCCCGCCGAGCGCGCCGCGCCAGTACGTCGAGGGCCTCTTCGACGAGTACGCCGCCGAGTTCGGCGAGCACCTCGTCGGCCACCTGCGCTACCAGGCGCCGCAGACCCTGCTCGCGCCGCTGATCCGCGCCGCCCCGCGCTACCGGCAGGTGCTCGACCTGGGTTGCGGCAGCGGCCTGTGCGGTTCGATCGTGCATCCCTTCGCCGATGCCATCGATGGCGTGGACCTCTCCCGCGCCATGCTCGCGCAGGCCGGGCGTCTTGGCGTCTATCGCGACCTGGTGCACCAGGACATCGCCAGCTTTCTGGCCACGGCCGTGTCCGGCTACGAGCTCGTGCTGGCGGCCGATGTCTTCATCTATGTCGGCGAACTCGAGGCCATTTTCACCGCCGTGCGCCGCGTGCTCGCGCCGGGCGGCTGCTTCGCCTTCTCGGTGGAGCTGCCCCCCGAAGGCATCGACACCTGCCTGCTGCCCAGCCTGCGCTACGCCCACTCCGAGGTCTTCGTGCGCCAGCTCGCCGATCGCACCGGGTTCCGGGTGCGCGAGGCCCGGCAAGCCCCGCTGCGCGAGGAGCAGCGCCGGCCGGTGCCGGGGTGCTATCTCTGGCTGGACTGAACCGGTCTCGCGCAGCGCGGCCCGGCTTCCGGACCGCCGCTGCCCGCGGGCGCCGCTGAGGCCGAGCCTGCGGTGATAGGCTGGACCGGGTCATCTCTCGCCCCGGAGCCCCCGATGTCGATCCGAGCCCGTCTCATCCGTGGCCTGCTGTCGGTCCTGCTCGCGCTGGGCGCGGGCTCGGCATTCGCGCAGGCCTGGCCCACCCAGCCGGTCACCCTGGTGGTGTCCTCGGCGGCAGGCGGCATCGTCGACACCGTGGCCCGCCTGATGGCGCCCGAGCTCAGCCGAAGCCTCAAGGTGCCGGTGGTGGTCGAGGTGCGGGCGGGGGCGAGCGGCATCATCGCCGCCAGCCATGTCGCCAAGGCGCCCAAGGACGGGCAGACCGTGCTCTTCACCTACACCGCGCATGTGCAGACGCCGGCCCTGCGTCGCAACCTGCCCTTCGACCCGATCCGCGACTTCGCGCCGATCGCCCACATCGCGCTGTCGCCCACCATCATCGCGGTGCCGCCCGCCTTTCCCGCCAGCACACTGGAGGAGTTCATCGCGGTGGTGCGGGCCAGTCCGGGCAAGTACAGCTACGGCACCTACGGCAACGCCACCAGCGCGCACATCGCCGGCGAACTGCTCAAGCGCGAGGCGCGCCTCGACATGGCCCATGTGCCGTACAAGGGCGCCGCGCCGCTGGTGGCCGACCTTCTCGCCGGTCATGTGCCCATCGCCTTCGTCGACACCGGTACGCCGATGCCCCACCTCAAGGCGGGCCGCATCAAGGCGCTGGTCATCAACGGCACCCGCCGATCCTCGGTGCTGCCGGCAATACCCACCTTCCTCGAGTCGGGCTACAAGGGCTTCGAGCAGTACGGCTGGATCGGCGCGCTCTTTCCGGCCGGCGTGCCTGCCGACCGGGTGGCGCTGATGTCGGCCGAGATGACCCGGATCGTGAAGTCGCCGGCCATGCAGCAGCGCCTGCGCGAACTGAACCTCGACCCGCTCGGCGCGGGCGCCGAGGAGTTCGCCGCCACGCTGGTCAACGACCTGAATTCATGGACCCGGCTCGTCACCGAGCTGGGCATCCAGGAGAACTGAGCATGCAGATCACCCACGAGCATGTCGCGCTGCAGGACAGCGTGCGCCACTTCATTGCCCGCGAGATCACGCCCAACATCCAGGCCTGGGAGAAGGCCGGCATCTTCCCGGCGCACGCGCTCTTTCGCGAGATGGGCAAGCTCGGCTTTCTCGGCGTGAACAAGCCGGTTGAATACGGCGGGCTGGGGCTTGACCACTCCTTCGAGATTGCCTACTGCGAGGCGATCGGCGGCATCGGCTCGCAGGGCGTGAGCATGGGCATCGCGGTGCAGACCGACATGGCCACCCCGGCGCTCGCCCGCTTCGGCTCCGACGCGCTGCGCCAGGAGTTCCTGGTGCCCGCGATCGCCGGCGAGCAGGTGGTGTCCATCGGGGTGTCGGAATCGGGCGCGGGCTCGGATGTGGCGTCGGTGAAGACCCGGGCGCGCAAGGATGGCGACGACTACCTGATCAGCGGCTCCAAGATGTGGATCACCAACGGCACCCAGGCCGACTGGGTCTGTCTGCTGGTCAACACCTCCGAGGGCGAGCCCCACCGCAACAAGTCGCTGATCTGCGTGCCGCTCAGGCAGAACGGCCAGCGCACGCCCGGGGTGAGCGTGCAGCGCATCGAGAAGATCGGCATGTGGTCATCGGACACCGCGCAGATCTTCTTCGACGAGGTGCGGGTGCCGCAGCGCTACCGCATCGGCGAGGAGGGCAAGGGCTTCGCCTACCAGATGATGCAGTTCCAGGAGGAACGGTTGTCGGCGGCGGCGCGCCGCATTACCGCGCTCACCGATGTGATCGACCAGACCATCGAGTACACGCGGCACCGTATCGCCTTCGGCCGGCCCATCCTCGACAACCAGGTGGTGCACTTCCGGCTGGCCGAGCTCAAGACCGAGATCGAGCTGCTGCGCTCGCTGGTCTACCGGGCCACCGATGTCCACATGGCCGGCGGCGACATGACCGAGCTCGCCTCGATGGCCAAGCTCAAGGTGGGTCGCCTGTGCCGCGAGGTCACCGACTCGTGTCTGCAGTACTGGGGCGGCATGGGCTTCACCCTTGACAACCCGGTTTCGCGCGCCTTCCGCGATCTGCGGCTGATCTCCATCGGCGGTGGCGCCGACGAGGTGATGCTGCAGATCATCTGCAAGAAGATGGGCATCCTGCCGCGCTGATGCCCGGCCGTCGCCGGCCACGGTCATCCGGCCGATGGGCGCGATGGGGGCGGGTCGCTATCGTCGGCCGGTGGGCTGGTAGGCCAGGGTGTCTCGCGAGATCGCCGAGCCTGAAGCCTCGGTCTCTCGTGAGATCGCGAGTCTCGATGTCCGCCTCACCCGTGAGATTGCCGCCGGCAAGGTCGATCTGGTGAAGTGGGCCATGGGCGCGCTCACCGCACAGACCGCCTTGCTGCTGGGGGTGGCGAAGCTCTTCTGAAGCCCCCGGCGCCGCGCGGGCCTCGGTTGCCGGCTGGCGGCGCTCTCCTCCGAGTCGAGCCGGGGTCAGTGCCCTTGTGCCTGCCCTTGCAGGCTGCGTGAATACATCGCGATCAATCGCTCATCGCCTGGCCAGTCACCGGCCGCCTGAAGCCGGTTGCCGGCAAGCCGCGCGCGCAGGTCCTGGGCCAGCGCGTCGGCGTGGCCGAGTCGGCTTCGGTCGAGCCCGCTCCCTGCCGGCCCGAGTGCGGCTGCGACCGCGGTCAGGCAGTCTCGTGCGCATCGGGTCAGCTCGGCCTCGCGGGTGCTGCCGATGACAAACCCGCAGAAGGCGGCATAGAGGTACAAGGGTTCGGTCACGGGAAACCGGCGGATGCGGCCGGGATCGAGTTGCGCGGTGGCGCTCAGGGGCGTGCGCTCGAAATGCGCCTGGCCCTGGCTCAGATCGCCCAGGAAGCCGGATCGGTGCCCCGGCACCAGGGTGAGCCCCGGCGCGTCGCGAGGCACCCGGAGGTAGCGGGCACCCGGACCGTTGCCGAGCTTGATGACCAGCGGGTCCACGCTGCGTGCCGCGGCCACCCAGGTCTTGCTGCCGTGCAGGTGACCGTCTGCAAGCGTCACGCCCGGCAAGGGTGGGTCGCCCTTGCGGTCTTCGGAGGCCGCGTAGGCGATCCAGCCACTGGAGCGGATCTCCGGGAACGCATCGCGGCAGGCCGCCTGGTAGCCGGCCTGGAACACCCAGGCCAGCCGGTCGGCGATCATGCCTCCCGCCACCGCCAGAGGCAGCGGGCTGTCGGCAAACGGCAGCGCGTGCGCTTTCCAGGCCGCCAGGTAGGCCGCTTCATCGGTGCAGGGCATGCGCCGGGCTTTATCGATCAGCGGCGCGAGGAGGGAGTCGATGTCTGACATGCGTGATCCGGTTGGGGCGCGGGCTTTCAGCCGAGCAGGCGAAGGCCGGTCAGCCAGGCGGCGGGCTCGGCGATGTCGCCGGTCAGCGCGACGACCCGCCATGGCTCGAGCGTGCGGCGGTAGCGGCGCACCCAAGCGATGCGTGTATATGATGATAATGTACAAGAATGATCGATCTCGCGCGCATCATCGGCTTCGACTGGAACGACGGTAACGCCCGCAGGAACGAGAAGCACGGCGCGGCGCAGGCCGAGGCCGAAGAGGTCTTCTTCAACCAGCCCCTGCTGATGCTGGAAGACCTGCGGCACCGCGACCAGGAGGCGCGCATCCACGCCCTCGGCAAGACGCTCGATGGGCGTGCGCTGCACATCACCTTCACGCTGCGCGGTGATGGCACGCTGATCCGGGTGATCTCGGCGCGCGACATGCACCGAAAGGAAAGGAGCGTCCATGACCAAGCCCGCCAAGCCGCTGCCCAGGTTCAGGACCGAGGCGCAGGAGCGCGCGTTCTGGGAGACCGAGGGTCGCGACTCCACCCAGCATCTTGACTGGGCGAAGGCGCAGCGTGTGGTGCTGCCCAACCTGAAGCCGTCGACGAAAACCATCTCGCTGCGCCTGCCGCAGCACCTGCTCGATGCCATCAAGGCGGCGGCCAACGCGCGCGATGTGCCCTACCAGTCGCTGATCAAGGTGTGGCTGCAGGAGAAGGTCGGGGGTTGATGTCTGGCGCTTGCGTCGGGGCACGCACGGCGAAGGCCTTGAGCCGGCAGCCACCACAGGGTCGCGGATCGGGGCGTAAAGCTGCCCTCCAGCGCGTCGAAGTCGGGCGCTCACCCTCGACGGGCAAGGCGGCCAGACGGTTCAGAACGATCTTCCTTCGCATCGAGCAGTCGCACCTCGCCGGCTGCTGCCGAGGTGCTACGGATGAGGAAGTTGCTCTCGCGGTCCACTGAACCGAATCGCGCCTGCTTGATCGTCAGCAACTCGTTGGACAGCTGCGTCACGGCGCGGGTGTTGCGGAAGTTGGCCTGCAGCAGCTTCAGGGGCTGCCGCTGACCGGCGTCGCCGGCCAGGCCCTCCCAGAACAGGTTCTTCAGCGCGGCCCAGCTGAAGAAGTTCGGGTGCACGATCTGGTGGCTGTCGCCACACAGGATGAACTGGCCCGGCGTTCGCAGCAAAGCGAGCACCAGCGCCAGTTGCACGGGCGTGAGGTCCTGCACCTCGTCGATGACGACGAAGTCGTAGATCGGCGTCTGCCCCTCGGCGATCTGCGTGCGCCACTCATGGGCCACGAGGTTGCTGTCATGCAGAGCGGCCTCGGCCAACCAGGCGCGGTAGCGCTGGAAAAGGCCGTGGGCAAGCTCGCGCTCTTCCGTGGTCAGCAGACTTTGCCGCGTACCCAGGGTGAGGTAGTCGGCCAGCGACAGTGGGCCCGACGGCCGCGCGCCGATGACGCCGCGGAACTCCTCGAACAGGGCCTGTGCATCGAGATCGCCCAGCATGCGCAGCACCTGCCGGTGTCGTTCGCACCAGAGCGCGAACATCGGCAGCGTCACTTCGCGGCCCGGCGGCACGCGCAGCGTTTCAAGCAACTCCCGGTAACTGAGAAAATCGACCTCCTGCTTCGGGTTCTCGAAGCCCAGTGCCGCATGCAGCGCGCGCGCTCTGCGCAAGGTAGGCCGACAGGGTCCCATACAGCACGCGTCCTTCGGCCTCGCGCGGGCGCGACAGCGTGACCGCGGTCTTGCCTGAGCCGGCCGAGCCGATGACGACGAGCGGCGCCGAGTGGCGGCAGGCATCTTCCTGCGTCTCGTCGAAGACGTTGGGTTTGTCCAGGAGTTCGAACTGCGTGCGGCCCTGACCCAGCCAGCGTAGTGGCGTCGCGTCGGCGGCCAGTGCGGCGGGTTGCGCATCGGCCGCCGCTGCGTACTCGATACGCGCTTCGTCCACCGCGGCGCTGCGCAGGAAGCGCGAGCGTTCGTAGGCGTGGTTCTCGATCACCTCCAGGGCCAGGCAGACGGTCTCGGTGCCGCCGTCGGACTCGGCCCGGTCGATGCGCGCGAACTGCAGCAGCAGGCGGTTCGCGTAGTCGAGCTTCGCGCGGTAGTAGGGGCCTGCGTTGAGCTTCTTGACATCGGCCGAGCGGAAGTCGTCCGCCTCTATGGCAGCCTTGATCTTTTCGAAGGCTGTCTTGACGCGGCGCAGATTCAGGTCCTTGTATTGCAGCAAGCGCCTTCGGGAATCAGCTTCGTGTTCGATACCGAGGGAGCCGGTCTGCGCTGATAGTCGACGCACGATGCCTGGCGTTCAGTCGGGCAGCACCACCTCACGGCTGACAGCGTCGGGGTCCCGGGTGTTCCAGCCCTGGGCTGCCAACAGCGCGTCGATCTTCACCCGTGGGAAGGCTCTGACGGTGGATTCGTTCACCGCGGTTGCTCACTTGATCACCCGCCAGTGGCCACCCTTGTCTGGACCGATTCTCACGATGCGGCCTGACTCGCGTAACCTGCGCACGGCGCGCTTGATCGCGCTCTCGGATTTGCTCAACTTCGCTGCCATCTCCGCAAAGCTCAACTCGGGCCGCTGCCGGAGGAGGTCGACGATCAGGGCAGGCGTTTTCTGGGGCGTTTTCTGGGGCGTTTTCTGGGGCGTTTCGGTTTTCTCGGGCGTTTTCACTGGCGCTGGCAGCACGAAAGTGATCACCACCGCACCCTGGCGCACCGCCACTGCCGGCGGCTCGAGTCCCCGCTCCTGCATCAGCCGGGCGATCTTCAGCGTTCCCCTGCCCCAGGTCTCGATGATGCCGCGCCGGTAGAAGGTCCGCGCGATCATCGGGTTCCAGGGTTTGGACTCGTGCTCCCGGAACAGCGCCTCGGGGGTCAACCCGAAGTGCAGATCGCCGATGGAGATGATCTCCAGCCGGTCCTCGTACAGCGCCACGTTCACCGAGCCGCCGCCGACCGAGTAGTCCCTGTGGACGAAAGCGTTGGCCAGCGCCTCGCGCAGGGCCTCCACCGGGAGCAGCGGTGTGTCCTCGCGTTCCATGCGCCCTGGCACGATGCGACTGGCCACAGGCAACGAGTCGATCAGGAATCGCTCGGCACGCCGCATCAGCGCAAAGGCATTGCTGTGAAACTGGCGGTTATCCAGGAACTCGTCGCGCGTCGTGCCCTTGAAGCGGGCTACCTTGAGCAACAACTGCGAGAAGTCTGGCAGTGGCGCATCGTCGGCGCAGAAAAGCACCACCGCCGCCCGCGAGACCTTGTCGCCATCGACCAGCAGGCCCAGCCCGCGCAGGATCTCCAGCGGCTCGCGCGTACCCGGGTCGTCCACCCTGCCGCGGCGGATGGACTCCTCCAGCGTCAGCACCATCTCGCGCCTGTCCAGGCGACTGACATCCCAGCCGGCAGCCGGCCGGTTCTCCCAGCGCTCGGTCGCGTGCATCTCCTCCAGCAGCAGGCGCTGGTAGGTCTCGCGCGGCATCATGCGGGTGGTGTTCAGCACCCGCTCATAGGCCACCCCGCGAAAGGCGACAGGCGCACGCGCCGCGCGAGGCGCGGTAAGCACCAACACCTCGCGGCCCTCGTCGATGCTTACGCGCTCGACCGATGGAAACAGGGGCGGCTCGAAGCCCTGGAACTCCTGCGCAAGTTCTTCCAGGGTGCGGTCGGTGACCGTCTGACCCACGACCTTACCTGCCGGTGTGATGCCGAACAGCACTCGACCACCTTGACCGTTGGCGAAGGCGCAGAGGGTTCTGCAAGCGCAGTCCTTTTCGGCGGTGGATTTCTTGAATTCGAGCGCGGCGGATTCACCGGCGGCGGCGCAG
>NZ_CEXFHW010000135.1:0-11159 GCF_982640115.1 Quisquiliibacterium sp.
GGCGCGGTGGTGCACATGGTCGCCTCGTGCCCGCAGCCCGGCGTGGTGCGGCATGCCTTCGGCGAGCGCTTCATCCTGGGCGAACCGGGCGGCGCGGCCACCGATCGCCTTGCGAAGCTGGCCGCCGCCATGGCCGGGGCCGGCCTTCAGGTGGAGATCGACGCCGCGATCGAGCAGGCGGTGTGGGTCAAGCTCTGGGGCAACATGACCATGAACCCGCTGTCGGCCCTCACCGGCGCCACCATGGACCGCATCCTCGATGATCCGCAGCTGCTGCGCTTCGTGTGCGATGCCATGACCGAGGCCGCGCGGGTGGGCGAGCGCTTCGGCCTGCCGATCGCCATGAGCCCGCAGGAGCGCAACCGCATCACCCGCCAGCTCGGCGCGGTGCGCACCTCCATGCTGCAGGATGTCGATGCCTCTCGCCCGATCGAGCTCGATGCCATGCTCGCGTCGGTGGCCGAGATGGCGCGTCTGGTCGAGGTGGATGTTCCCGCCATCGACGCCCTGCTCGGCATGACCCGGCTCTTCGGGCAGGTGCGCGGTCTCTACCCCGCGGCGCCGGCGGTCTGAGGGAGCCACGCGGTGTCGCGCCATGTCTCCGAGACCCCGGCCACGCAGTGGCTTCGCCGCCATGGCGTGAGCTTCGGGCAGCACCCCTATGACTATGTCGAGCACGGCGGCACCGCGGAGTCTGCCCGGCAGCTTGGCGTCGACGAGCACTGCGTGGTCAAGACCCTGGTGATGCAGGACGAGCGCGCCCGCCCGCTGGTGGTGCTCATGCACGGGGATCGCACCGTGTCCACGAAGAACCTCGCGCGGGCGATTGCCTGCAAGACGGTCGAGCCCTGCACGCCCGAGGTGGCCCAGCGCCACTCCGGCTATCAGGTGGGCGGCACCTCGCCCTTCGGCCTGCGCAAACCCCTGCCGGTCTATGTCGAGTCCAGCGTGCTCGATTGCGCGCTGGTGTACATCAATGGCGGCCGGCGCGGCTATCTGGTGTCCATCGATCCCGCGGTGCTCACCGACACGCTGCGGGCCACGCGGGTCAGTTGCGCGCTGGCTCCCTGATCGCGCACTGCCCCTGCGTCACCGCATTCGCCCCTTCGTCCTCCACGCCCCTCCGCCCCTCCGCCGCCATGAACGCCGCCTCCCTGCTCGCCGTGCTCGGCGCCTACCTGATCGGCTCGGTCTCCTTCGCGGTGGTGGTCAGCCGCGTGATGGGGCTGGCCGACCCGCGTACCTACGGGTCGGGCAACCCCGGCGCCACGAATGTGCTGCGCACCGGCAACAAGCGTGCCGCGCTGCTCACCCTGCTCGGCGACGCGCTGAAGGGGGCGGTGGCGGTACTGCTGGTGGAGGCCGCGGCACCGCGCTTCGGCATCGGCGAGATCACCGTGGCGCTGGCGGCGCTGGCGGTGTTCGTCGGCCATCTGTTCCCGGTGTTCCACCGGTTCCAGGGCGGCAAGGGCGTGGCCACCGCCGCCGGGGTGCTGATGGCGCTGCATCCCCTGGTGGGCGGCGGCGTGCTGCTCACCTGGCTGATCATCGCCTTCTTCTTTCGCTACTCCTCGCTTGCGGCGCTGGTCAGCGCGGTGTTCGCGCCTTTCTGGCACAGCCTGCTCTACGGGTTCGATGCCGCGTCCGCGGCCATCGCCGCGATGGCCGCGCTGCTGGTCTGGCGCCATCGCGCGAACATCGCCAATCTGATGGCCGGTCGCGAGAGCCGCATCGGCCAGAAGAAATCCTCATGAGCCTGCGCCTGGGCGTCGATCTCGGCGGCACCAAGATCGAGATCGTCGCCCTCGAGGGCGAAGACACGGTGCTCGCCCGCCGGCGTGTGCCCACGCCGCAGGGCGACTATGCCGGCACGGTGCGCGCCATCATCGGGCTGGTGCTCGAGACGGAATCCGCGCTCGGGCGTCGCGGCACCCTCGGCATCGGCATCCCCGGCGCACTGTCGCCGGCCACCGGCCTGGTGCGCAACGCGAACTCGGTATGCCTGATCGGTCAGCCCCTGCGCGACGACCTGCAGGCCGCGCTGCAGCGCGAAGTCCGCATCGAGAACGATGCCAACTGCTTTGCGGTGGCCGAGGCCCAGGCGGGCGGCGCGGCTGAGGGCGTGGCCACGGTCTTCGGCGTCATCCTCGGCACGGGGGTGGGGGGTGGCCTGGTGGTCGAGGGTCGGGTGCTGCGCGGTGCCAATGCCATCGCCGGCGAGTGGGGACACAACCCCTTGCCCCTGTTCGCGCCGGCCGACGCCCCGCCGGGCCGGCCCAGCCGCGAGTGGCCGGGCGAGCCCTGCTACTGCGGCCATCGCGGGTGTCTGGAGACCTGGCTGTCGGGGCCGGCGCTTGCCCGCCTCGGGGGGCGCTCCGATCGTGATGCGGCCGCGGTGGTGGCCGCGGCCCGGGCCGGCGAACCGATGGCCGTGGCGGCCATGGCTGACTACATCGACCGGCTGGCGCGCGCGCTTGCCAGCGTCATCAACCTCGTCGACCCGCAGGCCATCGTGCTCGGTGGCGGCCTGTCGCAGATCGCCCGGCTTTACGACGAGGTGCCGGCGCGGTGGCCGCGCTATGTGTTCGCCGACTCGGTGGGCACGCGGTTGCTGCACAACCGGCTGGGCGATTCCGCCGGGGTGTTCGGCGCGGCCCGCCTGTGGCCGGCCGGGGCTTCCATCGGCTGAGCCTTCGCCGGGCCCAGGCCGGGCTCCCTACGCGGCCTGGGCCGCCGGCTCGCCGAGTTCCTCCAGCGGCCAGCGCGGCCGGACCGAGAACGCGCCGGCAAACCCGGCTGTGTGTCCGGCCAGGCCCCCGGCCTGCAGTCGCAACGCCGCCGCGAACGCGATCATCGCGCCGTTGTCGGTGCACAGCGCGGGCTCCGGGAAGAACACCGACATCCGCTGTTCGTCACTGGCCCGGGCCAGCGCGGCACGCAGCCGCTGATTGGCGCTGACGCCACCGGCAATCACCAGCTGGCGCAGGCCGGTGTGGCGCAGCGCCGCCAGGCTCTTGGCGACCAGCACATCGACGATCGCCGCCTGCACCGCGAAGGCGAGGTCGGCGCGGGCCTGGTCGTCGGCCAGGCCACGGCGCACCACCGTGAGCACGGCGGTCTTCAGGCCGCTGAAGCTGAAGTCGAGATCGCCGGAATGCAGCATCGGCCGCGGCAGGCTGACCGCGCCCTCACGACCCCGGCCGGCCAGCGCGGCCACCGCCGGACCGCCGGGATAACCCAGCCCGAGCAGCTTCGCGCTCTTGTCGAAGGCCTCGCCGGCGGCATCATCGAGGGTGTCGCCCAGCAGTTCGTAGCGGCCCACCCCCGAGACCCGCATCAGCTGGGTGTGGCCGCCGGAGACCAGCAGGGCCACGAAAGGGAACCCGGGTGGCCGGCTGGCCAGCAGCGGCGAGAGCAGATGGCCCTCGAGATGATGGATGCCGATCAGGGGCCGGTCGAGCGCCGCAGCCAGGCCGCTGGCCACCGCCATGCCGGCGAGCAGCGCGCCCGCCAGCCCCGGGCCCTGGGTGCAGGCCACGGCATCGATGTCACCCAGGCGGCGGCCGGCATCGGCCAGCGCCTGTCGGGTGAGCGGCAGCAGCCGGCGGATGTGGTCACGCGAGGCGAGCTCGGGCACCACGCCGCCGTAGCGCTCGTGCATGGCCACCTGCGAATGCAGGCCCTGGGCGAGCAGGCCCTCGCGGGTGCAGTAGAGCGCGACGCCGGTTTCGTCGCAGGAGGTTTCGATGCCGAGCACGAGCATGGCGCGATTGTGCCCCAGCCCCGCCGCCCGGGGCGACCGAAGGCTTCTCGGCCGGAGCCGTTGCGTGCTATAGTAATGAGCTTCGCCTGTGGGGGAGCGGCCTGATGCCGCCCCCAGGCCCGGCTCCCTCATGGGCGGCCGGGAGGTGCCGCGGCCATCGCCGCAGCCACAACCGCCGGGTGAAAATCGCAGCGAAAGGAGGTGATTTGATATGCCGACCATCAGGGTCAAGGAGAACGAACCGTTCGACGTGGCGCTGCGCCGTTTCAAGCGCACCATCGAAAAGACCGGGATCATCACCGAGCTTCGCGCCCGCGAGTTCTATGAGAAACCCACCTCCGAGCGCAAACGCAAGAAGGCGGCCGCCGTCAAACGCCATTTCAAGCGCCTGCGCAGCCAGATGCTGCCGAAGAAGCTGTACTGATTCTTCACCGCGGCACTGAACCGGGCCCGCGAGCGTCAGCGCCGCGGGCCTTTTCGTTTGGCGCTGCCGCGCGCCGCGCGCGGCCCGCCTTCCCTCGCACGAGGAACGTCCCAATGAGCCTCAAGGACCGGATCACCGAAGACATGAAGGCCGCGATGCGTGCCCGCCAGACCGAGCGTCTGTCGGCGATCCGCATGCTGCTGGCCGCGATCAAGCAGCGCGAGGTCGACGACCGGGTGCTCGCCGACGACACGCTGGTGAGCGCGATCGTCGACAAGCTGATCAAGCAGCGCCGCGACTCCCTGTCGCAGTTCGAGCAGGCCGGTCGCGAGGATCTCGCCCAGCGTGAGCGTGGCGAGATCGAGACCTTGTCGGCCTACCTGCCCCGGCAGGCCGACGCGGCCGAGATCGAGGCGGCGATCGCCGCGGCGGTGGCCGAGACCGGCGCGGCCGGGCCACAGGACATGGGCAAGGTGATGGGCCTGCTCAAGCCGCGGCTGGCCGGACGGGCCGACCTGTCGGCGGTGTCGGCGGCGGTGCGCGCCCGGCTTGCCGGGCACTAAACTGCCGGGGTGATCCCGCAGTCGTTCATCCAGGAGCTTCTCGCCCGCGTCGACATCGTCGACGTGGTCGGCCAGCATGTGAAGCTGCGCAAGGCCGGCGCCAACCTGCTCGGCCTGTGCCCCTTCCATGGCGAGAAGTCGCCCTCGTTCACCGTCAGTCCCACCAAGCAGTTCTACCACTGCTTCGGATGCGGCGCGCACGGCTCCGCGGTGGGCTTCCTCATGGAGCACGCCGGGCTGTCGTATGTGGATGCCATCGGCGAGCTCGCCCGCTCGGCGGGTCTGGTGGTGCCGCAGGAGCCTGGGCGCGGCGGTGACGCACCCCGTGCGGCGCCCGATCTGCTCGAGCTGCTGCAGGCGGCCACTGACTTCTACCGGCTCCGCCTGAAGGACTCGCCCAGGGCGATCGACTACCTGAAGGGCCGCGGCCTGTCGGGCCGCACCGCGGCGCGATTCGCGATCGGGTATGCCCCCGACGGATGGCGCGGCCTGCAGGCCGCGGTGCCCGACTATGACGCGCCGGGCCTGGTGGCGGCGGGCCTGGTCATCGAGGCGGCTGCCGACGAGGCCGAGCCGCCAGCTGCCAGTGCCGCGCCCCGGCGCCGTTACGATCGTTTCCGCGACCGGATCATGTTCCCGATCCGCAACCCCCGCGGCCAGGTGATCGGTTTTGGCGGACGGGTCCTGGGGGCGGGCGAGCCCAAGTACCTCAATTCGCCCGAGACCCCGCTCTTCACCAAGGGCCGCGAGCTCTACGGGCTGTTCGAAGCCCGCGAGGCGATGCGCGCGGCCAACTGCGCGATCGTGGTCGAGGGCTACATGGATGTGGTCATGCTTGCCCAGCACGGCGTGGGCAACGCGGTGGCCACCCTGGGCACCGCCACCACCGGCGAGCATGTGCGCAAGCTGCTGCGCAGCGTCGATCGGGTGGTCTTCTCCTTCGATGGCGATGCCGCCGGGCGCAAGGCGGCCTGGCGGGCGCTGGAGGCCTGCCTGCCGCACGCGCAGGACAGCAAGCGGCTGGAGTTCCTGTTCCTGCCGCCGGAGCATGACCCCGACAGCTTCGTGCGGGAGCATGGCGAGGCCGGATTCCAGGCGAGTCTCGCGAAAGCCATTCCGCTCTCGGAACTGCTGGTGCGGGAGCTCAGCGCGCAGGTCGACCTGGAGGAGTCCGAAGGCCGGGCGCGGCTGCTCGCGCTCGCGCGACCGCTGGTGCAGCAGCTGCCGCGTGAGGCCTTGCGGCTGCAGCTGGTGCACCGGCTGGCCGGCCTTGCACGCATCAGCGCCCCCGAGTTCGAGGGCTTCCTGGCAGCGGGCCCCTCGGCGGGGCGTGGCCCCGGAGGGGGCGCCGCCTGGCCCGATGGCTCTGCCGAGCGCTCGCGAGGCCCGGGACAGGGCGTCCCGGGCGCATCGCGGCGATCAGGGGGGGCCGGGGGGGCGGGTGGCGCGAGCGGCCCGAGCGGCCCGAGCGGCGCCTCGCCCCGCTGGCGCGCGCGCGCCGCGCCGCCCGATCTCGAGTCCAGGGTCCACCTGCTGGCCGCGCTGCACCCTGCGCTGGCAGCCACCGTGGCCGATCATGAGCTGCTCCCGGAGGGCCTGGCGCGCTGGCTCGATGCCCTGGCCGAACTGCCACCGGGTTCCGCCTTCGCCTCGGTCTGCGAGACCCTGCGCGGCGGCCACGGCGAGCTGATCGACAGGCTCCAGGCCGAGGCGCTGGCGGATCGAACCGGCCTGTCGGACATGAGCCCCGAGGAAGCCCGTGCCGAGTTCGATGGCGCGCTGGCGCAACTGCGCGATCGCCGGGTCCGCGCCGAACTCAGTGCCCTGGTGGCGCAGGGGCTCGACAGCCCGCAGGCCAGAGAACGTTACCAGGCGCTGATCGCGCTGCGATCGCGTCTGTGATAAAATGGAGGGTTCCCTGGAAGACCAAAAATCCAAGATGTTGCAAGGCGCGGGCGGGTGCCGGGCCCTTGCGGGGCGTCTTGCCGATGCCGGGCGTTTGCCGGTGCCGGAGATCGGTCGCCAATGCGCCGGGCCTGCGCCCTGTGTGCGCCAGGGGCATTCATCGAGAGCGCGGAGGTTGATACGTGGGCATGAGTAAATCGGGCGCGGCCAAGAAATCACCTGCAACCGTCGTCAAGGCGCCTGCGGCCGCTGGCCGAGCCGTCAGGCCGGCTACCCAGCCGGCGGCCAAGGCGCCCGCCAGGTCCGTGAGCACGGCGTCCAGTGCGGCCAAGGCCAAGCCGGCGGCACGCACCGCGGCGGCCAAGCCCGCCAGCGCCCGGCCCGCCGCCAGCGCGGCCAGCAAAGAGGCCAAACCCGCGGCCAAGGCCGCCACGGCACCGGCTGCTGCCCGAGCGGCCAAGCCGGCCGCCAAGGCGCCGGTCAAGGCTGGGGCGGCCAAGGCGCCTGCCAAACCTGTCGCGGCCAAACCGGCTGCCAAGGCTGCGCCGGTCAAGGCCGTCGTGGCCAAGGCGCCTGCGGCCAAGGCTGCCGCGAGCAAGGCCTCGGCCAGGCCCGCGGCCGCGCCGGCTGCCAAGCGTGCCGCCGCCAAGGCGCCTGCGCGGCCGACGGCCGTGGCGGCAGCGCCCGCGGCCGTTCCCGCCAAACCCGCCAAGGCCCCGCTCAAGCCGCTCACCCGGCAGGCTGTGGCCGCCAAGGCCAAGACCGACGCCGCCAGGGCGAAGGCCGAAGCCGAGCTTGCGCCGGTGCCGGCGCCCGAGGCCGCCGCGGTCAAGGTCAAGGCTGTCGCCAAGCCCGCCCCCGCCAAGGCGGCCAAGGGCAAACCCGAGGCCAAGCGTCCGGCCGGGCCCGGCGCGAACAAGCCCGTCGATGGCGGCATGGATGCCGACATCGATGATCCGGTCGATGATCCGGTGGCCCATTTCGACGACATCGAAGTCGAGGTTGAAGGCGAGGTCGAAGCCGTCGAGGTGGTCGAGGCCCCGGTTCCGCTGCCCAGCAAGGCCAAGCGCGGCGCCCGTGCCAAGGAGAAGCAGCTTCTCAAGGAGTTCGGCGGCCAGGGCCTGTCCGAGGCCGACCGCGAAGCCACCCGCAACAAGCTCAAGCAACTGATCAAGCTCGGCAAGGAACGGGGCTTTCTCACCTACATCGAGATCAACGACCATCTGCCCGACGATGTCATCAACGCCGAGGCGATCGAGTCGATCATCAGCACCTTCAGCGACATGGGCATCGCGGTCTACGACCAGGCCCCTGACTCCAAGACCCTGCGGATCTCCGACGCCACGCCCGTGGCCACCTCCGATGAAGATGCCGAGGAGGAGGCCGAGGCTGCGCTGTCCACCGTCGACTCCGAGTTCGGCCGCACCACCGATCCGGTGCGCATGTACATGCGCGAGATGGGTTCGGTCGAACTGCTCACCCGTGAGGGCGAGATCGAGATCGCCAAGCGCATCGAGGACGGCCTCAAGCACATGGTGCAGGCCATCTCCGCCTGCCCCACCACCATCCACGAGGTGCTCACGCACGCCGAGCGCATCCGTGCCGGCACCATGCGCATCGACGAGGTGGTCGATGGCCTGATCGACCCCAACGCCGAGGAGGTCGACTTCCGCGCCGCGCCCGCTCCGGCGGCGGCCGAGGCCGAGCTCGATGAAGACGCCGAAGAAGAGGTCGATCCGGCCGGTGCCAACTCCGCCAAGCTCGAGGAACTCAAGGTCAAGGCGCTGCAGAAGTTCAATCACATCGATGATTGCTTCTCGAGCATGAAGACCGCCTACGAGGACGAGGGCTACAAGTCGAAGTCCTACCTCACGGCACAGGCCGAGATCCAGGAAGAGCTCATGACCATCCGCTTCACGGCCAAGATGGTCGAGAAGCTGTGCGACACGCTGCGCGAGCAGGTCGAGCAGGTGCGTTCGCTCGAGCGCTCGCTGGGCGACATCTGCGTGAACCGGGTGGGCATGCCGCGCGCCCAGTTCCAGTCGAGCTTTCCGGGCAACGAGACCAATCTCGCCTGGTCCGAGAAACTGGTGGCCGCCAATCCGGCCTATGTCGATGTGCTCCGCCGCAACATCCCGGCCATCCAGGACCTGCAGCAGAAGCTCATCGACCTGCAGGCCCGCGTGGTGCTGCCGCTGCCCGATCTCAAGGAGATCAACAAGCAGATGGCCACCGGCGAGGCTATGGCCCGCAAGGCCAAGCGCGAGATGACCGAGGCCAACCTGCGGCTGGTGATCTCCATCGCCAAGAAGTACACCAACCGCGGCCTGCAGTTCCTCGACCTCATCCAGGAAGGCAACATCGGCCTGATGAAGGCGGTGGACAAGTTCGAGTACCGCCGCGGCTACAAGTTCTCCACCTACGCCACCTGGTGGATCCGCCAGGCGATCACCCGGTCCATCGCCGATCAGGCCCGCACCATCCGCATCCCGGTGCACATGATCGAGACCATCAACAAGATGAACCGGATATCCCGGCAGATCCTGCAGGAGACCGGCATCGAGCCCGATCCGCAGACCCTGTCGGCGCGCATGGAGATGCCCGAGGACAAGATCCGCAAGATCCTGAAGATCGCCAAGGAGCCGATCTCCATGGAGACGCCGATCGGCGACGACGACGACTCGCACCTGGGCGATTTCATCGAGGACACCACCACGCTGGCGCCGGCCGATGCGGCGCTGCACGGCTCGATGCGCGATGTGGTCAAGGAAGTGCTCGACTCGCTCACCCCGCGCGAGGCCAAGGTGTTGCGCATGCGCTTCGGCATCGAGATGAGCACCGACCACACGCTCGAAGAGGTCGGCAAGCAGTTCGATGTCACCCGTGAGCGCATCCGCCAGATCGAGGCCAAGGCGCTGCGCAAGCTGCGTCACCCTTCGCGGGCCGACAAGCTCAAGAGCTTCCTGGAAGGGCAGTAAGGGCGCGCGCCGCTGCCGCAACGGCAGCGGCCGGGTCTGCAGCGGGCGCGCTCAGCGCTTGCCCTCGATCTGGATCTCCACCAGGCGTGGTCCGCCGGCGGCGAAGGCCGCGGCGAGCGCCGCGGGCAGTTCATCGGGGTTCTCCACCCGCACGCCGGGCACGCCCATGCCGGCGGCCATGGCCACGAAGCCCAGCCCGGGGCCGCCCAGGTCCATGTGGGGGTAGGGACGGTCGGAGGCCGCGTCGAAGCGCTGCCGGTAGATGTCGAGGTTGTGCTTGAGCACCCGGTACTCGCGGTTGTTCAGGATCACGAACACGATCGGCAGCTGATGGTGGGCCGCGGTCCAGAGCGCCTGGATCGAGTACATCGCGGAGCCGTCGCCCGACAGGCACAGCACCGGCCGCCCGGGGTGACCCACTGCCGCGCCGATCGCACCCGCCAGACCCTGGCCGATGCCGCCGCCGCGCGCACCCAGGAAGCGCTCGTCGGTGTCGAGCTGGAAGGCCGAGGCGAAGTCCACGCTGGCGGTGATCGACTCCTCGACAATCAGCGCGTTGGCCGGCGTGGCCCGCGCGATCTCGGTCATCACCCGTGGCATGGAGATGGGCAGGCGCGACCAGGCCTTTTCCTGACGCGACTGCCAGGCGGCGGCCTCACGCGCCTTCTGCGCGGCGAGGCTTTCGCGCCGGGCCGCTGCAGCAAGGTTCCAGGCAGGGCTCGCGCCTTGCGCGAGCGCGTCTGCGAGCGCCTGCAGCGACGGGCCCAGGGCGCCGACGACGCCGGCATCGACCGCATGATTCCAGCCGGCCGGCCGAGCGCTAGCCTCGAGCTGGATCACCCGCGCCGACTCGGGGAAGGGGCTGCCCGGCGCGAACCAGACCTCCTCGAAGAAGGCGCCACCCACCAGCAGCACCCGGTCGGCATTGCCCAGGGTCTTGCGGATGCCCGCGGCATCGAAGGGCAGGCCGCTGCGGGCATGCGGATGGGTGGCCGGGAAGGACACATGGCCGCGGATGCCCTCGAACCACACCGCCGCACCCAGGCGTTCGGCCACGCGGATCAGTTCGGCGGCGGCGCCGCTGCGGGCGACCTCGTCGCCCACCACGATCACCGGCTCGCGCCCGGCGAGCAGCAGCTCGCAGGCGGCGGCGATGCCCTGCGGATCGGGCGGCCCGGCGCGGTAGAGCCGCGCGGGTGGCTGCGGGCCGTTGGCGGTGGTCTGCGCCATGACATCGATCGGCAGCGACAGGAACACCGGCCCGAAGGGCGGATCATTGGCGATCTTGAAGGCGCGGCGCAGCACCTCGTCCATCTCGTCGGCGTGGCGCACCTCGGTGCTCCACTTGGTGACCGGCGCCGCCATCGCGGCGAGATCGTGCGAGAGGATGGGCTCGCGGCGCAGCATGCGGGTGTCCTGCTGGCCGGCGGTGACGATCAGCGGCGCCTGCCCCTTCAGGGCGTTGTAGATCATGCCGATGGCATTGCCCAGGCCGGGCGCCACATGCAGGTTGGCCACCGCGGTGC
>NZ_CEXFHW010000136.1:0-11144 GCF_982640115.1 Quisquiliibacterium sp.
AGCAGCGCATAGAGGAACTGAGGGCCGCCGTACTGCCGCGAGACGAAGGTGGCGGCCAGCGCGATCACGCCGCACAGCGCCGCGCCTGGCAGGGCGCGGCGCAGGCCCGCCAGGGCCTGCCTCGGGGTGAGGTGGCGCGCCGCGGTGGCGCTGGCGATCAGGCCCATTCGCTATTTTTCGACGAATGCCCGCTCGATGACATAGTCGCCGGCCTCGCCCTGGCGCGGACTGATCCGGAATCCGTGCTCGTCGAGCATGGCGCAGGTGTCGGCGAGCATCGAGGGGCTGCCGCAGATCATGGCCCGATCCCGCGCGGGATCGAGCGGCGGCAGGTCGAGATCGGCCAGCAGCTTGCCGGAACGCATCAGGTCGGTCAGCCGGCCGCGATTGCGGAAGGGCTCGCGCGTGACCGTGGGGTAGTAGTGCAGCCGGCCACGCACCAGCTCGCCGAGCAGCTCGTCTTCGGGTAGCTTGCGTCCGATGAAATCGGCGTAGGCAAGTTCGCTCACCTCGCGCACGCCGTGCACCAGAACCACGGTCTGGAACCGCTCGTAGGTCTCCGGGTCCTGGATGATGCTCATGAAGGGCGCCAGCCCGGTGCCGGTGGCAAACAGGAACACCCGTTCGCCGGGCAGCAGATCATCGAGCACCAGGCTGCCCACCGGCTTGCGGCTGACGATGACCTCGTCGCCCACCTTCAGATGCTGCAGGCGCGATGTCAGCGGCCCGTCAGGCACCTTGATGCTGAGGAACTCCAGGTGCTCGGCATGATTGGCGCTTGCCACGCTGTAGGCGCGCAGCAGCGGCTTGCCCGCTACCGGCAGGCCCAGCATCACGAAGTGGCCGTTGCGAAAGCGCAGCGCGCGGTCTCGGGTGGTGCGAAACGAGAACAGGGTCCCGTTCCAGTGATGCACCTGCAGAACGGTCTCGGTACCGAAGGCGGACATGGCGTGGGATGGGGTTGGCGTGTGGTGGAGAGCGGAGGGCCGGGCCGCGCCTCAGGCGCTGGTCGGCGTGAGCGGCTCGGGCAGTTCACCGATCTGTCTGAGCAGCGACCAGGGGTAGATGCCACGCCCGTGCCCGTCGCTGAACACCAGGTTCAGCCCCTGCACCGACACCGGGTGGATCTGCGCCAGACGCAGGCCGGGATCGGCCTGCACCCGGGTGCCATGGCGACGCCACTGGCTTTCGCAGGCGGCGCAGCGGCACTGTTCGCGCAGCCGCGCATGGGCAATGCGCGACCGATGATCGTCGGTCCACACGATCTCGAGCACGCCGCTGCCCTGGTGGCTCACGATCGACACCGGCTCGGCGACGCGATCCGCAGCGGTTGCATCCGCGTCCATCAGACCAGTTCCCTCAGGCCCTCGGGCCCGACCTCGGTGCCAAAGCCTTCCAGCCCGCCGTCATGCAGCTCGCTGCCCATCGCGGCCAGACTCTCTTCGCGGATGAGGTTGCGCAGCTTGTGCAGGATCTGCGTGAACGCGACCGAGGACATCATCTCGGCGGTGCGGGGCCGGGGCAGGTCGATGGTCACCTCGGCCTTGATGCGGCCGGGTCGGGCGGTCATCACATACACCCGGTCCGACAGGAAGATCGCCTCCTCGATGTCGTGCGTGATGAAGAGCACCGAGAGCCGGAACTTCTGCCACATGTTGGTCAGGATCTGCTGCATCACCACCCGGGTCTGGGCATCGAGCGCCCCGAAAGGCTCGTCCATGAGCATCACCTGCGGGCTGGTGGCCAGCGCCCGCACGATGCCCACCCGCTGCTTCATGCCCCCCGAGAGCTGATCGGGATAGTGATTCTCGAAGGCGAGCAGACCGGCCAGGCCGAGCAGGGTTCGGGCCGTGGCCTCACGACTGCTTGCCGGCACGCCCTGCATCTTCAGGCCGAATTCGACATTGCGGCGGACCGTCATCCAGGGGAACAGCGAGTACTGCTGGAACACCACGCCGCGGTTGGCGCCCGGCCCGTCAATCGCCCCCCCGTCCAGGCTCGCGCTGCCGCTGCTTGGCCGCGCAAAGCCGGCGACCACATTGAGCAGGCTCGACTTGCCGCAGCCCGAGGGTCCGATCAGCGAAACGAACTCGCCGGGGTTCACGGTGAGCGAGACATCGTCGATCGCGACCACGGCCTGTCGGGAGTTGCCGAATCGCATGCCGAGGTTGCGGACCTCGATCAGGCCGCGGGTGGCGGCGGAGGTGGGGTCTCTCATGTCCGGTCTCCGGTTCGGGAAAAGGCCAGCCAGGGCATCAGCAGGCTGCCGGCGGCGCGGATCAGCCAGCTGCAGCCCAGTCCGAGCACGCCGATCGTGATCATGCCGAGCACGATCTCGGGGTAGGTGATCAGCGAATAGGCTTCCCAGGTGAAGTAGCCGATGCCGAACTGGCCCGAGATCATCTCGGCGGCGATCAGCGACACCCAGGCCACGCCCATGCCCACCGCCAGACCGGTGAAGATCTGCGGCCCCGATCCTGGCAGCACGATGTGCCACATCACCCGCCACTCCCGGGCGCCCAGGCACTGCCCGGCCCGCAGCAGCACGGCCTCCACGCCCTGGACCCCGCTCACGGTGTTCAGCAGGATGGGAAAGAACGCACCGATGAAGGTGATGAAGACGATGCTCACTTCGTTGTCCGGCCAGAGCATGATCGAGATCGGCACCCAGGCAATCGCCGGGATCGGACGCAGGCACTCGAGGGCCGGGAACAGCAACTGGCGGGTGAGCCGATAGCGGCCGATCAGCATGCCCAGCGTCACGCCAAGCAGCGCCGCCACGCCGAAGCCAATGAAGATCCGGCGCAGGCTCATGCCCACATTGGTGAGGAACTTGTCCGATCCGAGCGCATGACCGAGGACACCCAGCACTTCCATGGGCGTGGGCAGATTCGTGAACCGGATGTAGAAGTCCCATCGGTAACGGGTGGCCAGATGCCAGAAGATCACCAGGCCTGCGAGCGAACACAGACCCAGGGCAGCCCCGGCAGCGTGTCGACGCAACGCCTCGAGCGTCAGGTCGAGTCGCCATCCCGCGGCCTGCGCGTCGGGCGTGGCGGCCACCCCGCGGGTGCGCTCCGCCGGTTCCACCAGGGCGATCGGTGCGGTGGCCATCACCGGCACATCGGCAAGCGATTCGGTGCCCAGAACTCTCAGCGGCGCGGATGACATGGGAAGCTCCGTGGTCGGTGGGGGTGTCAGATCGCGGCCGCGGCCGCGGCCATGGCCAGCGCCTCGGGGTATCCGACCAGCTTGCCGCCGCTGCCGGCGGCATGCGCCTCGGCATCCTTCTTCAGCAGGAAGGGCACGATCACCGGCTTCTTCGGGTCGGCGGCATTCACCGAGTAGAAGGCCTTGTCGGCGAAGACCTTGATGCCGAGCGCCCTGTCGTACACATAGGCCACCTTCACCTTGCGACCGGCTGCCTGGGCGCGCGACACCGAGGCCAGCGTGCACACCACCGAGGCGTGCGGCGAGATGGCCGCGCCCTCCACCCAGACCTCACCCGACTCCTTGGGGCGGGTGACCGGCAACTTGCACAGGGCGTCGGTGCCGCCGATGTCATAGTTACCCAGGGTCTGTTTCTGGGCCTCGTAGTCGAGCTTGCTCTCGGCGAAGGCCTTGCGCACGAAGCTCTCGTCCACCCAGGCATTGATGTCGAGGGGCTTTACCCGGTTCAGTTTTGTCAGCACCTCGTGGCCGATACGAATCGTGTCGAGCCAGCGGGGCTTGATCGTGGGGTCGAGGGTGTGGATGCCCCCCGGTCCCAGATAGAGGTAGGCCACCTCCTTCTCGATGCGGGTCCACTCCTCCACCTTCGCCATGGCCGCGGCCGGGTTGCTGCGCACCCACTGGTTGGCCTCCATCAGGGCCTTGATGTAGGCCACCACCACCTCCGGGTACTCGGCCGCGAAGTCCTTTCGCACCACCACGCCGTGGAAGGTGGGCACCTTGGTTTCGGCCCCGTCGAAGATCTTGCGGGCGAATCCCCGGTAGGGCAGAAGATCGGCGAAGGGCACGAAGTTCGCGTGACCGTCGATCTTCTTTTCCTGCAGGTTGGTGGTGCCCACTTCAGGGCTCTGGCTGGAGAGGTTCCAGAAGGTCTCCGGCCAGCCACGGCTCTGCATGGCCTGCAGCAGCATGCCGTGCGCCGCCGAACCGAAGGGCACCGACACCGACTTGCCCTTGAGGTCGGCCAGTTCGTAGTAGGGCGAGTCCTTGTGCACCACGAGCCCGTTGCCCGAGCCGAATGCGTTGTACGCGATGATCGCGACCAGCTTGGTCTCGTTGCCAGGCTGGGACTGCCCGGTGGCGCCGTTCACCAGCAAGGGGTAGTCGCCCATCATGCCGATGTGCAGCTTCTTCGCCATCATGCCGTTGGTGATCGGCGGGCCCGAAGTGAAGTTCTGCCAGTCGAGCCTGAACTTCACATCCTTGTAGCGGCCGGTCTTCGGCAGATGCTTCTCGAGGAGCTTGAGCTCCTTGATCACCACACCGCCGGTCACGGTGTTGGTGGTGGTGTTCTGCACACCGATCCCGATCACCACCTCCTGCTGCGCGAAGGCCGGCAGGCCGAAGGTGGCCAGGGCGGTGGCCAGTCCGATCAACAGCTTTCTGGTCATGGTCGTGATTCCTTTCAGCGTCGGTGCCGGGGCGTTTGGGGGCGAATGGGGTTTTGCAAGTCCTGTGCCAGAGCAGCCGGTTCAGCCGGGCATCTCCAGCCGGTCGCGCTTGGCGCTCACCGCTGCCCATCGTTCGGCGTCGGGGAGCGGGTCCTGCTGCCGGTCGATCACCGGCCATTCCCGCGCGAGGCGGGCATTGAGCTCGAGGAAGGCCTGCTGATCCGCCGGCAGATCGGTGTCGGCGACGATCGCGCTGACCGGGCACTCCGGCACGCAGACCGCGCAATCGATGCAGGTCTCGGGGTCGATCACCAGGAAGTTCGGGCCCTGATGAAAGCAGTCCACCGGGCACACCGACACGCAGTCGGTGTAGCGGCAGCCGATGCAGGCCTCGGTCACCACGAAGGTCATGTCGCGGCTCCGCTGCGGGCCTTCTGGGCGATTGCGATCGCGGTCAGCGCCAGTCGGGCGAGCTTGCGCACATCGGGGTCCGGATCGGTGAGCGCACCCTCCAGGGGCACGATCGCCCGGGTGTCGCCGATCTCGCCGAGCGCGATCGCCGACTCTTTTCGCAGGTTGCTGATCGGATGCTTCAGGCAGGCGGTGAGCGCCGGCAGACCGGCCTCGGCCTTGAGCAGACCGAGTGCGCGCGCCGCCTTCACGCGCACCTGCCAGTACTCGTCGTCCATGGCGCGCACCAGGTCGGTGATCGCCCGCGCCAGCCGCAGCTTGCCGACGGTCTGCGCGGCCTCCTCGCGCACCATCCACTGGCCGTCGGTCAGGGCCCGGGTGAGCGCCGGCAGCACACTTACCGAGCTGGCGAATCCCAGCGCGCCGACCGCGATACGGCGGACCTCGGGCTCGGGGTCGTTGGCGGCCACCTCGGCGAGCTCGCCCAGGGCGGTCTCGTTCTTGAGGTAGCCCAGAACACCCACCGCCTCGCGGCGAACCGCGGCGTCGGCGTCGCGCAGGCAGGCCATCGCCGGACCGAAGGCGTCGGGGCAACGCAGCTCGCGGATCGCGCGAAAGGCCATGGCGCGGGTGGCGGCGGGGACGGTGTCGCCCAGCATTGGCAGCAGGGGTGGAGCCGAGGACGGCTCCTTGAGTTCGGCCAGCACCGCGCCGACGGCGCTGCGCACCGTCTCGTCCTCATCGAGGAGCAGTGAGGCCAGCGCCTGCACCACTTCCGGCTCCTCCTGCCCCTCGAGGGCGCGCGCGGCCTCGATGCGCACCTGTGCATCGGCATCGCCGAGCATGGGCAGCAGCATGGGCACGAAGTCGTCCTCGTCGCTGTAGGGAAGCTCCATCACCGCCAGCCGGCGGACGGTGGCGTCGGCGTCGCGCAGGCGATCGCTCAGGCTCGTCGGAAGGCTCATCACGGTCTCAACGCAGCAGGTAGGGGATGTCGACGGTGATCGCGTCGGTCGGGCAGTCCTGCTCGCAGGGCAGGCAGTACCAGCACTCGTCGAACTTCATGAAGGCGGTTCCCTTGCTCAGGTCGATCGCGAGCACATCCAGCGGGCAGACATCGACGCAGACGGTGCAGCCCTTGTGGGCGATGCACTTCTCGGCATCGACGCGCACCGGCGCCTGGGTCGGGGTGAGGGCAATGGTCATGGCGTTTCCTTGCGGTCGTTGTTCGGTCAGGCAGCCTGGGCCGGCGTGGCCACGCGCAGGCGCTGGTAGGCGGTGCGTTCCTCGTCGTCGAGCGCCACCACATAGGGTTCGACCTCGCCCTTGCGCATCTGCATGCGTCCGTCACCGGACTTGCTCAGCAGCGAGTGGCAGAACCAGTTCTCGTCGTCGCGCTCGGGGTGATCGACATAGAGGTGATACAGGCCCCAGCGGCTCTCGGTGCGGAACAGCGAAGCACGGGCGGCCATCTCGGCGCAGTCGAGGATGGAGTGCGCCTCCATGGCGCGCATCAGCTCATGGGGGTTGGCGGCGACCATGTTGTGCATGTCCTCGCGGATCTCGTCGAAGCGCCGCAGGCCGATCTCGTACTTGCGGGTGATCTTCGGCGGCTGCAGGTAGTCGTTGACCAGCCGGCGGGTCTTGTACTCGAGCTGGAAGGGCGTGAGGCCCTCGCTGCGCTGCAGGGGCGCGAGGATCCTTGCGGCCTCGTCGGCCTGCGCCTGGCCGTCATGCCGTGTCTGTTCGGCGCCGGCGCAGTAGTCGGCCGCGTTCTCGCCACACAGCTTGCCGTACACGAAGGCGCCGAGCATGTAGTTGTGCGGCACGCTGGCGCAGTCACCGGCGGCGTAGAGCCCGGGAACCGAGGTCTCGCCGCGCTCGTTCACATGGATGCCTGACGCGCTGTGACCGCTGCAGAAGCCGATCTCCGAGATGTGCATCTCGATCATCTCGGAGCGGTAGTCGGTGCCCCGCTTCTCGTGGAAGCGGCCCCGGCTGGGCCGCTCGTTGGTGTGCAGGATGGTCTCGATGGTCTGGATGGTCTCCTCGGCGAGGTGGTCCAGCTTCAGGAACACCGGTCCCTTGCCGCTGAGCAGCTCGTTGTAGAACTCCAGCATCATCTGACCGCTCCAGTAGTCGCACTCGATGAAGCGCTCGCCCCGCGAGTTGGCGGTGTAGCCGCCGAGCGGGCCGGTGACATAGGCGCAGGCCGGACCGTTGTAGTCCTTGATCAGCGGATTGATCTGGAAGCACTCGAGATTGGCCAGGTCGGCACCGGCGTGGTAGGCCATGGCATGGCCATCACCGCAGTTGGTGGGGTTCTCGTAGGTGCCCATCAGGTAGCCCGACGACGGCAGCCCCAGCCGTCCGGCGGCCCCGGTGCACAGCACCGCCGAGCGGGTGCGGATCAGGTACAGCTCGGCAGTGCGGCAATCGAAGCCCATCACCGCGGCCACTTCGCCGGAAGGGCCGGTCAGGATGCGCGTGACCACCACCCGGTTGGTGATGTCGACCCGGGCCCGCTTGAGCTGGCGGTACAGGATCTTCTTCATGTGATGCCCCTCGGGCATGGGCAGCACATAGGCGCCAAGGTGGTGAACCTTGCGCACCGAGTAGTCGCCGGTCTCGTCCTTCTCGAAACGCACGCCCCAGCGGTCGAGCTGCTGGATCATCTCGAAGCTGCCGCTGGCGTAGGCCATCACCGCGGCCTGGTTCACGATGCCGTCGTTGGCCACCGTGATCTCCTTGACATACTGCTCGGGCGTCGCATGGCCGGGCACCACGGCGTTGTTCAGGCCGTCCATGCCCATCGAGATCGCCCCGGAACGCTTCACATGGGCCTTGTCGATCAGCAGCACCCGCAGCTTCGGGTTCTTCTCCTTCGCCTTCACGGCGGCCATCGGCCCCCCGGTTCCGCCGCCGATCACGACGAGGTCATAGTCCATCTCGATGGTTTTCATCCGCGTTCTCCTAGGTTCGTTCGATGCGCAGGCGGTACTGGAAGGCGTCGCCCGGGTAGTACAGGAACTCGAAATCGACCGGCTGCTCGCCGGCGTGCGTGAGGCGTTCGATGCGCAGCAGCGGCGAGGACTCGGCGATGCGCAGATGACGGGCCAGCGATTCGTCGGCGGAGATCGCCTCGATCTGCAGGTCGGCATGCGTGAGGGTCAGCCCGTGGTCGTTCTCCAGGATGGAGAAGATGTCCCGCCGGGCCAGGTCCTCACGGGCGAGCCGCTCGCCGATCGCCTCCGGGAAGTAGCTGACATCCACGGAGATCGGCGCCCGGTTCAGGTAGCGCAGGCGCTGGATCTCGACCACGCGCGCGCCGCTCCGCAGTCGCAGGCGGTTCATCACCACCTCGCTGGGGCGCTGGGTGCGCACGCTGAGCACCTGCGAAAAGGTCTCGTAGCCGGACGAGCCCATGGCTTCGCCGAAGCCCTGAAGCTTCGAGAGGTTCTGAAAGGCCTTGGGCTTGGCCACGAAGCTGCCCTTGCCGGCGATCTTGAAGATCAGGCCTTCCTTCTGCAGATCACCGAGCGCCTGCCGGATGGTGATCCGGCTCACGCCGAAGGCCTCCATCATCTGGCTCTCGGAAGGCACCTGCGAGTGCGCCGGATAGCTGCCGTCGAGGATGCGGGCCCGGATCGTCTCCCGCACCTGCGCGTGCAGCGCGAGCGCGGTCAGGGGCAGCACCGGATCGGGCTTTGCGGTGACCAGGCCCGGGGCTTGCGCACGGGTCTTTCGGGCGGGCGACATCGGCGGCATCCAACTTGTTATGACAAGTCATGACTAGCAATCACCGTGCCACCGAGCCCGGCTCATCCCCCCGGGTTGCCCGTTCCCCTCGCGAATCCCCCTTCTCGACCCGTTCCGGGGGCTGCGCGGGCCGCGCGATCGATCGCACCGCAGCGAGGCGGCCTGCGCGTTTTCCGGGATGCGGCGCCCGAGTCCGGACCGGAATGCACCGGATCGGATCGGCTGCGTCCAAAACGGAACACGAGGTGGGCCTGCGGCTCACCCGGCATGGGTGACCATGCAGTCCTGCGCCGATACCGCACCCAGCGGCCGCCGCCGGCGCCCATTCACCACGGACCAGACCGATGACCGAGAAGATCGCCAAGCCGGTGGCCGCCGCCACCATCATGCTGCTGCGCGACGGCGCGCAGGGCCTCGAGGTGTTCATGGTGGTCCGCCACCATCAGATCGATTTCGCCTCCGGGGCGCTGGTCTTTCCGGGTGGCAAGGCCGACCCTCAGGACAGCGATCCCCGCGTGCTCTCGCGCCTGAGCCGTTACGACGCGCCCAGCGAGGAGCAGTCGATGCTGCGTGCCGCCGCCATCCGCGAGGCCTTCGAGGAGTCGGGCATCCTGCTGGCCCGTCGTCAGGGCGGTGCGCCGCTGGTGGCCAACGGCGATCTCGAGCGCTGGCGCGAGGGGCTGAACAAGCACACCCTGACGCTGGGTGACATGCTGGTCGAGGGCGATCTCCAACTCGCCTGTGACGACCTTGCCCGCTTCTCGCACTGGATCACGCCCGAGTTCATGCCCAAGCGCTTCGACACCCACTTCTACCTCGCGCGGGTGCCGGTCGATCAGGTGGCTGGACACGACGGCCATGAGAATGTCGATTCGGTGTGGATCTCGCCGCAGCAGGTGATCGAGGATGCGCGCGCCGGCCGGCGCACGGTGATCTTCCCGACGCTGTCCAATGTGGTGCGGCTCGCCGAGTCGCGCAGCGTGGCCGAGGCCTTCGAGCGCGCTGCGGCTTCGGCGATCGTCCCGATTCGCCCCTGGATGGAAACGCGGCCCGAGGGTCGCTTCGTGTGCATCCCCACCGATGCCGGCTTCACGCTGACCGAGCATCGCGCAGCGGGCGGACCTGGCTGACTCCGGTTCAGCCCGGCATCCCCGCCGTCATGCCGCAGCCCTGGCTGTGAAAGACAACCCGCCCGGTCGGGCGAGGTCTTGCTTCACCACTTGAGCACGGCGGTGGCGGCCGGGCGCTGCCGGAATCGGGCATCCCAGGCCCGCAGCGCTGCCCGTTCGCCAAGCACATCGGCCTGGGCGAAGCGCGAGAACTGCAGCGCCGCCTGCAGTGTGACATCGGCGATCGACACGGATTCGCCGCCCAGAAGGGGCCGGTCATCGCTCAGCCTGGCCTCCAGGAAGTCAAGGACCGGCTGCATGCGCTCGAGCAGCGTCGCCGCCAGAGCCGGATCTGGCGGCAGGCCCAGTGGCGAACGGGTGGCATGAACCCACTGGCCGAGCGGGTTGGCCAGGCGCAGCTCCACGGTGCGCTCCAGGTCGCGCGCGCGGGCGCGCGCCAGCGGGTCGCTGCCCATGAGCGCGCCCTCGGGGAACCGCTCCTCGAGATACTCGATGATGGTCAGCGATTCGATGAGGAAGCTGCCGTCGCCGAGTTCGAGCACGGGCAGCGTGCCGAAGGGATTGCGGGCGAGGTGGGCGGGCTCGCGGTGTCGCCCCTTCAGGGTGTTGATCACCACCTGCTCGATGCCGAAGGCCGCACCTGTGGCTTCGCGTTCGGCGATGTAGAGCATCACCTTGGTGGGGTTCGGCGCCAGCGGCACCATGTAGAGCTTCATCGGAGCTGTCCTTTCCGGGCCGCAGTACGGGGCTGCATGGTAACTTCACAGGCTGTTTCGATCCGGCTCTGGTCATGCTCCGCCTTCCCCGCTTTCTGCAGCGTTCCCGGCCTGCTTCGGCGGCTGCGCCCGGTCCCGTGCCGGCGCCGTATGAGCGCGCGCAGGCGCTGCTGAACGAGGGCCGAGCGCCCGAGGCCCGAGGGGCGCTCGAGGCGCTGGTGGCAGCCGAGCCGGGCCATGCGCGTGCGCTCAACCTGCTGGGCGTGATCGCGCACCGCGCGGGCGATGCGGCCGGCGCGGTGGTGCTGTTCGAGCGTGCCATTCAGGCCGATGCGGGCCTGGCCTCGGCGCGCTACAACCTGGGCAACGCGCTGGCGGAGCTGGGTCGCTTCGAGCAGGCGCTCACGGCCTTCGAGGCGGCCCTGGTCATCGAGCCGCAGCATGTTGATGCGCTGTGCAATCGCGGCCTGGTGCTGCAGCAGTTGCAGCGTCCGCAGGAGGCGATC
>NZ_CEXFHW010000137.1:0-10979 GCF_982640115.1 Quisquiliibacterium sp.
CGCTCGCGAGGCGAGACCGCGCCGCTTGGCGCCGCCCTCGCGGGCGCTCGGACACTGCTGCCGGCGCTGCCGCCGGCCTTCGGGCCGGTGCTCGCTGGCATCGCGCAGCGGCTGGAGTCCTCGGCGATGTTCGGCGAGGAGAGCTGCTCGTTCAGCCCCACCGACCTGCACGACGCCCTGGGCACCTGGATCGCGCGCGCCCGCCTGCGGCTGGCGCAGGCGGGCGCGGCGCGGGCCTGAGTCGAGGCGCCGGGCTCAGGACAGCGGCACCTCGAAGCCGCGGCGCACCGCCGGCCGCGCCATGAGGGTCTCGTACCAGCGCTTCACATTCGGGAAATCGGCCAGATCGACCCGGTGCCGCTCATGGCGCCAGGCCCAGCCCAGGATGGCGAAATCGGCCACCGACAGTTCGCCGGCAATGAACTCCTGGCCGGCCAGGCGCCGGTCCATCACCCCGTACAGGCGCCGCGTCTCGTTGCTGTAGCGCTCCAGGCCATAGCGCTGGTCCTGCGGGTCCTTCACGCCCAGGAAGTGATGCACCTGGCCGGGCATCGGGCCAAAGCCGCCCATCTGCCACATCAGCCATTCCAGCACCGGCACCCGCGCGCGCAGGTCGCGCGGCAGGAACCGGCCGGTCTTCTCGCCGAGGTAGAGCAGGATGGCGCCTGACTCGAACACGCTGATCGGCTTGCCTTCCGGGCCCTCGGCATCGACGATCGCCGGGATGCGGTTGTTGGGGCTGATCCGCAGGAAGGCCTCGCCGAACTGCTCGCCCTTGCCGATGTCGATGGGGTGCACCGCGTAGGGCAGTTCCATCTCTTCGAGAGCCACACTGATCTTGCGGCCGTTGGGGGTGTTCCAGGTGTAGAAATCGATCGGCATCGCCGCTCCTCGGTTGGGTCGGGCGATACGATACCTCGGTGGCATCCACAGTCAGGGAGATCAGATGAGCCGTTTCTTCGGGGAGTTCCGTCAGGTGGGCGTCGTGGTGCGCGACATCGAGGCCGCCATGAAGCACTGGGTGGAGGTCTGCGGGGTGGGGCCGTGGTTCTACACCGACCGGCTCGCCGTCACCGAGTTCAGCTACCGCGGCCAGCGCCATGACAATGTTCATCTCTCGATCGCGCTGGCCAACTCGGGCGATGTGCAGGTGGAACTCATCCAGCAGCGCTGCGACACCCCGACCATGTACCGCGACTTCCTGCGCGCCGGCCATGAAGGCATGCAGCACTGGTCGAGCTGGCCGGCCGACTATGACGCCCGCCTGGCCTGGGCGCTGGCCAGGGGCTACACCATCGGCCAGCAGGGCGACAGCGCCCGCGGCCGCTTCGTGTACCTCTGGAACGAGGGACACCCCGGCACGGTGATCGAGATGGCCGACCTCACGCCCGCACGCGACCGCATCTTTCGCGGCATCCGCGAGGCTGCGCAGGGCTGGGACGGCCGCGATCCGGTGCGCCTGACCTGGCCGGGCTGAGCGCGCCGGCGCGCCTGCCGGATAATGACGGGCCATGTCCGCCGACGGCCCGCCCTTGACCCCCAGCCCAGCCCCTGGCGCCGAGACCGAACTCGGCGCCCACACGCCGATGATGCAGCAGTACCTGCGCATCAAGGCCGAGCATGCCGAGCGGCTGCTGTTCTACCGCATGGGCGACTTCTACGAGCTGTTCTTCGACGATGCCCAGCGCGCCGCGCGGCTGCTCGGCATCACGCTTACCCGGCGGGGCGTGTCCGCCGGCCAGCCCATCCCGATGGCCGGCGTGCCGGTGCACTCGGCCGAGCAGTACCTTGCCCGGCTGGTGCGGCTGGGCGAGTCGGTGGCCATCTGCGAACAGATCGGCGACCCGGCCACGAGCAAGGGGCCGGTGGAGCGGCGCGTGGTCCGTATCGTCACCCCGGGCACGCTCACCGACGCTTCGCTGCTGCCCGAGCGCGAGGAGCGCATGCTCATGGCAGCTCTGCCGCAGGGCAGGCTCATGGGTCTGGCCTGGCTGTCGCTTGCCAGCGGCGAATGCTGGCTGGCGCAGACCGATGCGGCCGGCTTCGCCGCCGAGATCGAGCGGCTGCGGCCCGCAGAGCTGCTCTGCCCCGAATCCTTCGACCCGGCGCAGGCGCTGGGCCCGCTGGGCGCAGCCGATGTCCTGCGCGGCCTGGCGCTGGCCCGGGCGCCCGACTGGCAGTTCGATGACGCCCGTGCGCGCCGGCAGCTGACCGAGCTGCTGCAGGTGGCCGATCTTGCCGGCTTCGGCGCCGAGGATGCGCCTGCGGCGATCGGTGCGGCCGGAGCCCTGGTGGCCTACGCGGCCCGCACCCAGGGTCGTGATCCCTCCCATCTGCAGGGACTGAAGGTGCATCACGGCGACACGCTGCTGGTGCTCGACCCGGCCGCGCGCCGCAACCTCGAGATCATCGAGACCCTGCGCGGCGAGCCCGCACCCACCCTGCTGTCGCTGCTCGACCACTGCGCCACCAGCGCCGGCGCGCGGCGCCTGCGGGCCTGGCTGCAGGCGCCGCTGCGCTCGCAGGCCGCCGCGGCGCAACGCCACCAGCGCATCGGCGAACTCAGCACGGGGCTGGCCGACGCGCTGGCACCGGTGCTGGCGCGCTGCGTCGACTTCGAGCGCGTAGCCGCGCGGATCGCGTTGCGCAATGCCCGGCCGCGCGAACTGGCCGCCCTGCGTGATGCCGGCGACACCGTGCGCGAGCTCGCCCGGCTGCTCTCGCCGGCAGCGGGCTTTGCCGATGCGGTGATCGCGCTGCAGCCGCCCGACGAGGCACTGGCCCTGCTGCGGGCCGCGCTGCTCGACGAGCCGGCCGCGCTCGCCCGCGACGGCGGCGTGTTCCGCGACGGCCATGACGCGCTGCTCGACGAGCTGCGCGGCATCGATGCCGGCTGCGACGACTTCCTCGCCGCCATGGAGCAGCGCGAGCGGGCCCGCACAGGCATCGCCAATCTGCGGGTGGGCTTCAACAGCGTGCAGGGCTTCTTCATCGAGATCACGCACGGCCAGGCCGACAAGGTGCCCACCGACTACCGGCGCCGCCAGACCCTGAAGAATGCCGAGCGCTACATCACCCCGGAGCTCAAGGCCTTCGAGGACAAGGCCCTGTCGGCCCGCGAGCGGGCGCTGGCTCGCGAGCGCGAACTCTACGAGAGCCTGCTCGAAGCCTTGTCGGCCTGGGTGCCGGCCTGGCAGGCGATCGGCCGCGCGGTGGCCGAGGTGGATGTGCTGGGCACGCTGGCACGGCGCGCGCTTGCACTGGGCTGGGTGGCGCCGCAGTTCCGCACGCTGCCGGGCATCGAGATCCGCGCCGGGCGTCATCCGGTGGTGCAGGCCGGCGTCGAGCGCTTCGTGCCCAACGACTGCGTGCTCGACGAACGACAACGCATGGTGGTGCTCACCGGGCCGAACATGGGCGGCAAGTCCACCTACATGCGCCAGACCGCGCTGATCGTGCTGCTCGCCTACTGCGGCAGCTGGGTGCCGGCCGATGTCTGCCGCCTGGGCCCGATCGACCGGATCTTCACCCGGATCGGCGCTTCCGACGATCTTGCCGGCGGCCGCTCGACCTTCATGGTCGAGATGACCGAGGCCGCCGCCATCCTGAACGCGGCCACCGATCAGTCGCTGGTCCTGATGGACGAGATCGGGCGCGGCACCTCCACCTTCGACGGCCTGTCGCTCGCGCAGGCGATCGCCTCGCGCCTGATCACGCACAACCGGGCCTTCACGCTGTTCGCCACCCATTATTTCGAGCTCACCCGGCTCGCGCAGCGCCATGCCGGGGTCATCAACCGGCATCTTTCAGCGGTGGAGCACCGCGGCGGCATCGCCTTCCTGCACGAGGTGAAGGACGGCCCGGCCAGCCGCAGCCACGGCCTGCAGGTGGCCCGGCTCGCCGGCCTGCCGGCGCCGGTGGTGAGGGCCGCCGCACAGGTGCTCGAGGCCCTCGAGAGCCAGTCGCGGGCCGACGATGCGCAGATCGATCTGTTTGCCGAGGCGGCGGCGCCGACCGAGCCCGCGCCGGCGGAGCCCGAAACCGACCCCGCGCTGCAGGCCGTGGCCGAGGCCCTGCAGGCGCTGCGGCCCGACGAACTCAGCCCGCGCGAGGCGCTCGATCTGATCTACCGGTGGCGGGCGACGCTCGCCGGGGGTTGAGACCGCTCGCTAGTGCAGCCGTGAACGGTCGAGCGGTGCGCCGGATTCGACCCCGTCGAGCAGGCTGCCGAGGTCGAGGCCGCCATCGCCTTCCAGGGCCATGCGCCGCTCCTGCTCGATCTCCTCCTCGGAGGCCTCGCGCACCTCGGTGATGCGAAGGTCGAAGCGCAGCGCCATGCCGGCGAGCGGATGGTTGCCATCGAGCACCACCGACTCCTCGTTGAAGTCGGTGACGGTGAAGATGCCGTTGCGCTCGTCCTCGCCTTCGCCAAGGCTCTCGAAGGTCATGCCGACCTCAAGCTGCTCGGGGAACTCGCCACGGGGCGCAAGATTGACCAGCTCGGCGTCATAATCGCCAAAGCCGTCTTCGGGCTGCAGATACACCGAGGTGGCGTAGCCCGCGTCATGACCGACCAGTGCGGCCTCGATCTTGGGGAACACCGACCCGAAGCCGCCATGCAGGTAGGTGAGTTCGCGCTCGGCGTCCTCAACCGCTTCGCCCAGGGAATCGAACAGCCGATAGCGCACCGTGACCCACATGCCATCACCCACGCCCATGCCCTGCTCCCTGTATTCGAGATCGATGCGCAACCACCCACCGCCGCTGGGCGAGGTCAGTGTAGACCAGTTCATGCGCCGGCAGTGGCAACGACGCCCCCTGCTGGTCAGGAACGCCATTCCGGGAATCACCCCGCCGGTGTCGCGCGACGAGCTCTTCGCGATGGCCGGCCGGGACGATGTCGAGTCCCGCCTGGTGAGTCGCCGCGGCAAGCGCTGGCAGGTCAGCCACGGCCCGATCGACGCCTCGGCGCTGCCCGACACACGCCAGCGGCAATGGACCCTGCTGGTGCAGGGCATGGACCTGCACGCGCCCGCAGCGCGCGCCCTGCTCGATCGCTTCCGCTTCCTGCCCGATGCGCGGCTCGACGATCTGATGATCAGCTGGGCCTCCGATGGCGGGGGCGTCGGTCCGCACACCGACTCCTACGATGTCTTCCTGGTGCAGGTGCAGGGCCGTCGCCGCTGGCGGATCGCACCGCCGGGCCCGACGCCCCTGTTGCCCGATGCGCCGCTGCGCATCCTGGCGCAGTTCGAGCCCACCGAGACCTGGGTGCTCGAGCCCGGCGACATGCTCTACCTGCCGCCGCAGTGGGCTCACGAGGGCACGGCCGAAGGCGAATGCATGACCTGCTCGGTGGGCTTCCGGGCCCCCTCGCGCCACGAACTGCTGCGCGGCTTCCTGGCCGATTGCGCCGACGAACCGGGCGGGCCCGACCCGCGGCACACCGACCCCGGCCTGCCTCCCACCCGTCAGCCCGGACGCATTCCAGAGCCGCTCGCGGCCTCGATGTCGGCCTGGCTCTCAGGCTGGCGGCCCACCCGGGCGCAGATCGACGACTACCTCGGTCGCTTCCTCACCGAACCCAAGCCGCAGGTCTGGTTCGAGCCGCCTGCCCGGATGCCGGCGCTGCCACGCTGGTGGGCGCAGGCACAGCAGGCCGGCCTGATCGCCGACCGGCGCACCCGGCTCGCATGGCGGGGCGCGCGGCTGTTCATCAACGGCGAATCGGTACCTGCGGGCGCGGCGACGCGCGCCTTGTTGCGCCGGCTGGCAGACCAGCGCGGGCTGGAGCCGGCAAGGCTGGCCGGCGTGAGCGCCGATTCGGCGCTTGCCGAGATGCTGCACGACTGGTTCGCAGCGGGCTGGCTGCAGCTGCCGGCCCGCCACGACCCGCGCAACGATCAGTCGGCGTAGGCGCCCGCAGCGCGGATGATCGGGGTCCAGCGATCGATCTCGGCCTTCAGCCAGCCGCGAAGCGCCTCGGGGGTCTGCTTCTCGGGCGGCACGATCTCCGCGCCGAGTTCGGTGAGCTTGCGCCGCACCTCGGGGTCCTTGAGCGCAGCCTGCAGCGCGCCGTTCAGGCGATCGATGACCGGCCGCGGCGTACCCTTGGGCAGGTACACGCCATGCCAGACCACCACCTGGAAATCCTTCAGGCCGCTCTCGGCGAGCGTGGGCACGTTGGGCAGCGAGGTGATCCGCGAAGGCGCGGTCACCCCGTAGAGCTTGACCGTGCCGGCTGCGATCTGCGGCAGGGTCTGGGTGGTCTGATCGCACAGCACATCGACCTGACCGCCGAGCAGGTCGGTCATGGCCGGCGCCGTGCCCTTGTAGGGCACGGTCACCAGATCGACGCCGATGGCCTTCTGGAAGAGCATGCCGCAAAGATGCGAGACCGCCCCCAGGCCGGCATTGGCCAGGGTGACCTTGTCGCGATTGGCCCGCAGGTAGGTGATCAGTTCCTGCAGGTTGTTGGGCGGGAGGGTCTTGCGTCCGAGCAGGGTCATGGGCACATCGGCCACCTGCCCCACGAACTCGAAGTCCTCCAGGGGGTTGTAGGGCAGCTTGCGATACAGACCCACCGCGGTCGCCATCCCGTTGTGATGGATGAACACGGTGTAGCCATCGGGAGCGGCCTTGGCCACCCGATTGGCGCCGATGGTGCCGCCCGCGCCAGTGGTGTTCTCGACCACCACCGACTGGCCGAGCAGCCGGGTCATCGACGCGGCCAGGGTGCGAGCCAGGACATCGGTGGGGCCGCCGGCGGCAAAGGGCACCACCAGGGCGATCGGCTTGGTGGGATAGGTCTGGGCCTGCGCCGCCAGGGGCATGACCAGGGCGCTGGCCAGGGCGAACCATGCGCCGCGGCGCACGAGGGAACGGATCATCGCGGGTCTCCTCCGGTTGGGTATGACCGTATTATGTCGGGCCGATGAACCGATCGGACCGGCATCCCTGCCTGGAGCAACGCCTTTGTCCCAGCCCAACCTGCATCTGCCCGACCTGCCGCCCGCCGGCGCCGATCTCTCGGTCTACCTCGAGCCCACCGACTTCCTCGACACGCAGCACCCGGCGGTGCAGGCCTTCGTCGCCAGCGCCATCGAGGGCGCGACCGATGCCCGCGCGCGCGCAGTGGCGCTTTTCTATGCGGTACGCGACCGCATCCGCTACGACCCCTACGGCCTGGTATTCGAGCCCGCTGCCTATCGCGCCAGCGCGGTCATCGCGGCGGCGCGCGGGTGGTGCGTGCCCAAGGCCGGGCTGCTGGCGGCCTGCGCACGCGCCGCCGGCATTCCCTCGGCCATCGGCCTGGCCGATGTGGTGAACCACCTCAATACCGAGAAACTGCGCGAGACCATGGGCACCGATGTCTTCTACGACCACGGCTACACCGCGCTGTTCATCGAGGGCCGCTGGGTGAAGGCGGTGCCGGCCTTCAACATCGAGCTGTGCACGCGCTTCGGCGTGCAGCCCACCGAGTTCGACGGCCGCGATCACGCGCTCTACCAGGAGCACGACGCCCACGGCCGGCGGCACATGCAGTACCTCGCCGATCACGGCACCTGGTCGGACCTGCCGCTGACGCAGATCGTCGCCGACTTCCATCGGCACTACCCCGGCATCCTCGCGCGGGCTCAGGCCCGCAGCGCCGGTGCAGCGCCCGCCGACGATGCCTTCGCCTGAGGCGCCCCGGGAATCCACCATGTCCTTCATCGACAAGCTCGGCAACGCCTGGCGCGGCTCGGGCTCGCTGCTGTGCGTGGGCCTCGACCCCGATCTCGCGCGACTGCCGATCGGCCTGCAGGCCCGCCCGGATGGCATTCTCGCCTTCTGTCGCGCCATCGTCGACGCCACCGCCGACCTGGTCTGCGCCTTCAAGCCGCAAATCGCCTACTTCGCCGCACACCAGGCAGAAGACCAGCTGCAGGCGCTCATCGCCCACATCCACACCCGGCACCCCGGCATCCCGGTGGTGCTCGATGCCAAGCGCGGCGACATCGGCTCCACCGCCGAGCGCTATGCCCGGGAGGCATTTGAACGCTATCGCGCCGACGCGGTCACGCTCAGCCCCTACATGGGCACCGACTCCATCGAACCCTGGCTGCAGTGGACCGATCGCGGGGTGATCCTGCTGTGCCGCACCTCCAACAGCGGCGGCGCCGACCTCCAGTCGCTGGAGGTCGCGCCCGGCGAGCGGCTCTACGAGCGGGTGGCGCGCCTTGCGGCCGAGCGCTGGAACCCGCACGGCCAGACCGCGCTGGTGGTGGGCGCCACCGTGCCCGAGGAACTGCGTCGCGTGCGCGCGCTGGTGGGGGACATGCCGCTGCTCGTGCCGGGCATCGGGGCCCAGGGGGGCGACATCGACGCCACCGTGATGGCCGGATGCCGCGCAGACGGGCTGGGCATGATGGTGAACTCCTCGCGCGCCATCCTCTATGCCAGCCACGGCGAAGACTTCGCCGAGGCCGCTCGGCAGGCGGCCCGGGACACTCGTGACGCGCTGCGGCTGGCGGTCGCCAGACGGGTTCGTGGTACCGCGGGCGGTTGACCGGCCGCGCCGCGCCTTCCTACACTCGACAGGCCCCGCAACGCCCTCGCCGGCCGGGTCCGCCGGCAGCCCGTCCCGCGCGGAGGAATCATGCGAATCCTGCTGGCCGAAGACGATGCCGTGCTCGCCGACGGCCTGTGCCGCTCCCTGCGCGGCTCGGGCAATGCCGTCGACCATGTCGCTGACGGCAGTCAGGCCGATGCCGCCCTGGCCCTGCATGACTACGACCTGCTCATCCTGGACATCGGCCTGCCGCTGATGAGCGGCCTCGAGGTGCTGCGCCGCCTGCGGGCACGCAACCAGGGCGTGCCGGTGCTGATCCTCACCGCCGCCGACTCGGTGGCGCAGCGGGTCCAGGGCCTCGACCTCGGCGCTGACGACTACATGGCCAAGCCCTTCGCCCTGAGCGAGCTCGAGGCCCGGGTGCGCGCGCTGGCCCGCCGTCGCGCCGGAGCGAGCTCCTCGCAGCTGCGCTGCGGGCCGCTGCTCTACGACCAGACCGGGCGCATGGCCTTCCTCAACGAACAACCGCTCGAGCTCTCGGCGCGCGAGGTGGGCCTGCTGGAGATCCTCCTGCAGCGCACCGGCCGGCTGGTGAGCAAGGAACAGATCGTGAGCCACCTCTGCGAATGGGGCGAGGAGGTCAGCCACAACGCGATCGAGGTCTACATGCATCGCCTGCGCCGCAAGATCGAGGGCGGCGGCGTGCGCATCGCCACGGTGCGCGGGCTTGGCTACTGCCTGGAGCGGCCCGCCGACGGCAAGCTTGCCGGATGAGTCATCCGATGCCGGGCTCTGCGCGCCCGGACCCTGCCGCCAGAGGCAAGCCCTCGTCGGACACCGGATCGGTGTTCCGAGACCTGCTCTCCACCCACGAGTCCGCGCCGCGTCCGGCGCTGCCACCGACAGCGCCCTCGCCGGGTCGGCTGATCAGCGCCGCGCCTGCCGACCCCCTGGAATCTGCCGGTCAACGCTCCCTGTTCGGGGAGATCCTCGACTGGATGCTGGCGCCGCTGCTGCTGCTGTGGCCGCTGTCGGTGGCGGTGACCTTCGTGGTTGCCCGATCGCTGGCCGATGCGCCCTTCGATCGCGCGCTGGTCGACCATGCCACGGTGCTCGCGCAGCAGGCGCGCGTCTACATGGAAGGCGGGCCGCTGCCGCAGGCGCAGCAGTTGCGCAGCCTGCTGCCCCTGGACGGCGACGGCCGGGTCTGGTTCCAGATCATCGCGAGCGACGGCGAGATGCTGCGCGGGGAGGCCGATCTGCCACCGCCCTCGCTCTACGACTTCCCCGAGATCGGCGTGATCAAGCTGCGCAACGATTCGCTCGCTGGCGAGGAAGTGCGCATTGCCTACACGCACGTGCAGGTCGAGGAGACCGAGGGCGCGGCGCCCACGCTGCTGGTGCAGGTGGCCGAGACCGAACAGGCACGTGACCGGCTGGCCAACGAGATCATCAAGGGCGTGATCTTCCCGCAGTTCGTGATCCTGCCCCTGGCCGTGGGGCTGGTCTGGTTCGGGCTGTCACGCGGACTCTCTCCCCTGCAACGGGTGCGCCAGCGACTGCACGACCGCCGGCCCGACGATCTCTCGCCGATCGACCGTGGCGGCGTGCCGGCCGAGATCGCACCCCTGGTGGACGCCTTCAACGAGTTGCTCACCCGGCTCGACGACCGGATCGGAGCACAGCAGCGCTTCATCGCCGACGCGGCCCATCAGATGAAGACGCCGCTGGCCGGCCTGCGCACCCAGGCCGAGCTGGCGCTGCGCGAGACCGACCCCGCCCAGCTGCGCCGCAGCCTCGAGCAGCTCGCCATTTCCTCGGGCCGGGCAGCGCACCTGATCAGCCAGCTGCTGGCGCTCGCCCGCACCGAGAACCAGCGGGTGGCGGGCGGGCTGCAGCCAATCGATCTCGCGCCCCTGCTGCGCGAGGTGGTCACCGGCTGGGCCGATGCCGCACTGGCCCGCGGCATCGACTTCGGTCTTGAAGATGACGAGCAGTCCAGCCCGATCGCCGGCCATCCCATCCTGCTGCGCGAGCTCTTCGGCAACCTGATCGACAACGCCCTGCGCTACACGCCGGTGGGCGGACGGGTGACGGTGCGCCGGCGCATCGACGGCACCAGCACCGTGGTTGAAGTCGAGGACAGCGGACCGGGCATCGCGCTCGCCGAGCGCGCACTGGTTTTCGAACGCTTCTACCGCGTGCTCGGCTCGGGCACCGAGGGCAGCGGCCTGGGCCTGGCGATCGTGCGCGAGATCGCGCAGCAGCACGGCGCGCGGGTGAGTGTGGGCGGCGCCGAGCCGATCGCCCCCGGCAAAGGCGCGCTGGCGCCACGCATCGGCGTGGGCGCGGTGTTCACGGTGCGATTCCCGCCGGGCCGCTCGCCCCAGTCGCTTTGACAAGCCGGACGCCGCTCCGCTAGACT
>NZ_CEXFHW010000138.1:0-10912 GCF_982640115.1 Quisquiliibacterium sp.
GCAACCGCAGCCTGCTGCTCGCCCGCCTCGGCGAGCGCCTGCTCGGCATCTCGGCGCAACGCAGCCTGCCGCGCTGGCGCTCGCGCAGCTATCTCGCGCAGGCGCGGCGTGAGGGGGGCGCAGCGGCCGGGGCCGCGGCCGCGCCGCCCGTCGCGTCGCAGGGCCTGTCTCGAGCTGCCGACGCAGGCGCGGCCGTTGCCGAGAACCGGGATCGCCCGCCGGTGCTGCTCTGGGCCGACACCTTCTCCAACCACTTCGAGCCCGAGAACCTGCGCGCGGCGCAGCGCGTGCTGCAGGCCGCCGGCT
The DNA here is from genome assembly GCF_982640115.1 of Quisquiliibacterium sp. NCBI lineage: Bacteria > Pseudomonadati > Pseudomonadota > Betaproteobacteria > Burkholderiales > Burkholderiaceae > Quisquiliibacterium > Quisquiliibacterium sp. Next base: position 307 of record NZ_CEXFHW010000138.1, read on the forward strand.
ACCAGGTGGCACCGGCCATGCCCCTGCCCGACGATCCCGACCGCGCCCCGCTGTGCTGCGGCCGCACCCTGCTGTCGGCTGGACGGGTGGCGCAGGCCCGCGACCAGGCGCGACGCGTGCTCGCTGCGCTTGCGCCGCATCTCGAGCGCGGCGGCGTGGTGGTGGGCCTCGAGCCCTCCTGCCTGCTCACCCTGCGCGACGAGTTCCTCGCCTTCGGGCTGGGCGAGCCGGCGCGGCGCCTGGCCGACGCCGCCTTCCTGCTCGAGGAGTTCCTGGTGCGCGAGCAGCGCGCCGGCCGCTGGCAGCTCGCGTTCTCGCCGATCGGCGCCACGCGCGCGCTGGTGCATGGCCACTGCCACCAGAAGGCCTTCGACGCCTTCTCGCCGGTGATGCAGGTGCTCGGCTGGGTGCCCGGCCTGCAGGCGAGCGCCGTCGAGTCGAGCTGCTGCGGCATGGCCGGCGCCTTCGGTTACGAGGCCGAGCACCGAGAGATCTCGATGGCGATGGCCGAGGCGGCGCTGCTGCCGGCGGTGCGCGCGGCCTCGGCCGACACCCTGATCGTGGCCGATGGCACCAGCTGCCGGCACCAGATCAGCGACGGGGCGCAGCGCGAGCCCCTGCATGTCGCACGCATTCTCGAGATGGCGCTGCCCGCCACTGCGCCGGGCGGCTGAGCCGCGAGGCTATGATCGGCGCGTCACCTGACGCCGCCGACCATGGCCCACCCACCCAGCGCCCCCGCGCCCTCATCCGCGCCCGCCACCGGCGGCCCTGCCCCGCGGGCCCGCAATCTGCTGTTCGTGATGTGCGACCAGCTGCGGGCCGATCACCTCTCCTGCTACGGCCATCCCAACCTGCGCACGCCGGCGCTCGATGCGCTGGCCGCGCGCGGCACGCTGTTCGAGAACGCCTTCGTGCAGTCCGGGGTGTGCGGCCCCTCGCGCATGAGCTTCTACACCGGCCGCTATGTGTCCAGCCACGGCGCCACCTGGAACCGGGTGCCGCTGTCGGTGGCCGAGTTCACGCTCGGCGATCACCTGCGCGCCGCCGGCCGCGAGCTGTCGCTGCTCGGCAAGACCCATGTCATGCCTGATCTGCCGGGCCTCGCGCGCCTGGGGCTCGACGAGCACCACGGCCTGGGCCAGCTGCTCGCCCGCGGCAGCTTCGTCGAGGCGTTGCGCCATGACGGCCACCATGCCGAGCCGCAGGCCGACTATGCGCAGTGGCTGCGCGCTCAGGGCTACGCCGGCGACGATCCCTGGACCGACTGGGTGATCTCGGTGACCACGCCCGAGGGCGGCAGCGCCTCGGGCTGGCAGATGCGCCATGTCAACCTGCCGGCGCGGGTGCGCGAGCCGCACTCCGAGACCGCCTACACGGTGGGCCGTGCCATCGACTTCATCCGCGCCGCCGGCGACGCGCCCTGGGCGCTGCACCTGTCGCTGGTCAAGCCGCACTGGCCCTATGTGGCGCCGGCGCCCTACCACGCGATGTTCGAGCCCGGCGATGCGCTGCCGGTGCACCGCGATCCGCGCGAGCGCATCGACCCGCACCCGGTGTACGGCGCCTACCTGCGCCACGAGGAGTCGGTGAACTTCGCCCGCGACGAGGTCTGGTCGCGGGTGCGTCCGGCCTACATGGGCCTGGTGCGTCAGGTCGATGATCACCTCGCCCGCCTCTGGTCGGTGCTGGCCGAGACCGGCCGCTGGGACGACACCCTGGTGGTCTTCACCGCCGACCACGGCGACTACCTCGGCGACCACTGGCTGGGCGAGAAGGAGCTCTTCCACGACGCGGTGCAGCGGGTGCCGCTGATCGTGGCGGCGCCCGGTCAGGCCGCGCCGGGCCGGCGCGAGTCCCGTCTGGTGGAGGCGGTCGATGTGCTGCCCACGGCGCTGCAGGCCCTGGGCCTGCCGCCAGCGCGCCATCGGGTGGAAGGCGAGAGCCTCATGCCGCTGCTCGACGGCCAAGCCCCGGCGCACTGGCGTGAGGCGGTCTTCTCCGAGCTCGACTATGCCTACCGCCGGGCCCGCCTGCTGCTCGGCCGCCAGCCCGATGAGTGCCGGGCCTGGATGGTGCGCACCGCCACCCACAAGTATGTGCACTGGCAGGGTCTGCCGCCGCAGCTCTTCTGCCTGCAGCATGACCCGCGCGAGGTCATTGATCGCGGCCGTGATCCCGGCCTCGAGGGCGTGCGCGACGCCATGCGCGAGCGCCTGCGTGAATGGTCGCTCGGCCTGAAGCGCCGCACCACGGTCAGCCTCGACGACATCGCCGCCCGCACCGATGCCCATCGGCGCGCCGGCGTCTTCTACGGGCAGTGGTGAGCCGGGCCTGCGCCCGACGCGTCCGCAGCCCCTCACCGCTCATCAACCTCAAGGAGACAGCATGAATCGAGTCGACGGCAGGGTCGCCCTGGTCACCGGCGCGGCCGGTGGCATCGGATCGGCCAGCGCCCGCCTGCTGGCGAAGGCCGGCGCCATCGTGGTGGCCACCGACATCCGGCCGGCCGATGGCCAGGCCCTGGTGGCGGCGATCACCGCCGAGGGCGGTCGCGCCGAGTACCACGCCCACGATGTCACCAGCGAGCCGCAGTGGGCCGCCCTGGTCGCCGATGTCCTGGCGCGCCATGGCCGGCTGGATGTGCTGGTGAACAACGCCGGCCTGTACCGCCACGGCCGCATCGAGGACGCCGACATGGCCGACATGGACCGCCTCTTCGATGTCAATCTCAAGGGCGTCGTGCTCGGCACCAAGCACGCCTTCCTCGCCATGAAGCAGCGTCCGGCCGATCTGCCGATGGCCAGCGTGATCAATCTCTCGTCGATCGCCGGCCTGATCGGCTCGGCCAACAGCGCCCTCTACTGCATGAGCAAGGGCGGGGTGCGGCTGTTCACCAAGGCAAGCGCCATGGAGGCCGCCCATCTCGGCTACCGCATCCGCTGCAACTCGGTGCATCCCGGCATCGTCGACACCGACATGGCGCGCGGCGTGGCCGCCTCGATGGTCGAGCGCGGCGTGGCGCCGGGCCAGGTCGAGCAGATGATGGCCGGCTCGCACCCGATCGGGCGCATGGCCCAGGCCGAGGACATCGCCCGCGGCATCCTGTTTCTGGCCTCGGATGATGCCTCGTTCATGACCGGCAGCGAGCTGGTCATCGACGGCGGCTGGACGGCGCGCTGACCGCCCGCCCCCGGGCCGCGGTTCAGCCCAGGTAGTCCTCGGTGGCGGCGCGGGCGCCGCCCTCCAGGCGATCATCGGCCACCATGCGGGCGATCGCCGCCGCCACCACCGCGGGCGAGCGCAGTTCGCCCGCGTTCTTGCGCTGGATGAACACGCCCACCGCCGGAAAGTCCTCGGCGCTGGCGGCGCGGATGTCGGCCTGCATGTCGGTGTCGATCACGCCGGGGTTGATGTTGATCGCCCGCACCGGGTGGGGCAGGGCGGCCTGCTCCACCGCCAGGGTGCGCACGAAGTGCTCCAGGCCGGCCTTGGCGCCGCAGTAGAGCGACCAGCCCGGCAGGCTGCGCTGCGCCGCCCCCGAGGAGATGTTCAGCAGGGTCTTGCGGCAGGCGTGGCCCTGGAAGGCCGCCACCGCCGCCGCCATGAACATCACGGGCGCGGCATAGTTGGTGTGGATGTTGGCGAGCACCGCCGCCGGGTCCTTGCCCGACACCGGGCCCATGGGCGCGAGCACGCCGGCGTTGGCCACCAGCAGGATCTCGTCCCAGGCGCGGGCGGCCAGGGGCGCCAGCGCGGCGCGCACCAGAGGGTCGGCGGCACCGGGGTCAGAGAGGTCGACCTTCACCGACCAGGGATGGGGGGCTGAGCGAGAGAACTCCAGCACTTCCCAGCCCAGCGCCCGGTACTGGCTGGCCAGCGCGAGGCCCAGGCCGCGCGAGCCGCCGCTGAGGACGAGCAATCGGTTTGTCATGAGGATCCGGGCCGGCAGGCCCGCCGTGGATGGAAAGCCGCGAGTATCGCTCAGCCGCGCAGGCGGTCGCGTCGCGGGTGCGGCCTCAGGGGCCGGGCGCGGCGGAATCGGACGGCGGGCTTTGCGTTGCGGGCAAAACCCCTTGAACCCGGATCGGCGTTGTCCGGCCGGCGCGCGCGGGCGGATAATCCGGCTCCCGTCACTGGCGTCGTGGCCCGCGGCTGCGCCCGCCTCACCGAGATTCCGCCATGGATCCGCAATTCCGCAAGGCCGCCCTCGAATATCACCAGCAGGGCCGCCCCGGCAAGATCTCCATCGCGCCCACCAAGCAGCTGGTCAACCAGCGTGACCTCGCCCTGGCCTATTCGCCCGGCGTGGCGGCGGCCTGCGAGGAGATCGTGGCCGATCCCGCCGCCGCGTTCCGCTACACCAGCCGTGGCAACCTGGTGGCGGTGGTGACCAACGGCACGGCGGTGCTCGGCCTGGGCAACATCGGTCCCCTCGCGGCCAAGCCGGTCATGGAGGGCAAGGCGGTGCTCTTCAAGAAGTTCGCCGGCATCGATGTGTTCGACATCGAGATGGCCGAGAACGACCTCGACAAGCTGGTCGACCACATCGCCGCGCTCGAGCCCACCTTCGGCGGCATCAACCTCGAGGACATCAAGGCGCCCGACTGCTTCTATGTCGAGCGGCGGCTGCGCGAGCGGATGAAGATTCCGGTCTTCCACGACGACCAGCACGGCACCGCCATCGTGGTCGGCGCCGCCCTGCTCAACGGGCTCACCGTGGTGGGCAAGCCGATCACCGAGGTGAAGCTGGTGTGCAGCGGCGCGGGGGCCGCGGCGCTGGCCTGTCTCGACCTGCTGGTCGACCTTGGCCTGCCGCTGGCCAATATCTGGGTGTCGGACCTGGCCGGCGTGGTGTGGCGTGGCCGCACCGAGCTCATGGACCCCGACAAGGAGCGCTTCGCGCAGCCCACCGAGGCCCGCACCCTGGACGAGATCATCGAGGGCGCCGATGTGTTCCTGGGCCTGTCGGCGGCCGGCGTGCTCAAGCCGTCGATGGTCAGCCGCATGGCATCGCGCCCGCTGGTGTTCGCGCTGGCCAATCCCACGCCCGAGATCATGCCCGAGGAGGTCAAGGCGGTTCGGCCTGACGCGATCATCGCCACCGGCCGCACCGACTATCCCAACCAGGTCAACAATGTCCTGTGCTTTCCCTTCATCTTTCGCGGCGCGCTCGATGTCGGGGCCACCACCATCACCCGCGAGATGGAGATTGCCGCGGTGCGCGCGGTGGCCGATCTCGCCCGCGCCGAGCTCTCCGATGTGGTGGCCGCGGCCTACAGCTCGATGCCGATGCAGTTCGGTCCCGAGTACCTGATTCCCAAGCCCTTCGATCCGCGGCTGATCGCGCGGATCGCGCCGGCGGTGGCCAAGGCGGCGATCGACAGCGGCGTGGCCACGCGGCCGATCGCCGACTTCGACGCGTATCGCGCCCAGCTCGAGCAGTTCGTCTACCACTCCGGCAGCTTCATGAAGCCGATCTTCAGCTCGGCCAAGATGGCGCGGCGCAACCGCATCGTCTATGCCGAGGGCGAGGATGAGCGGGTGCTGCGCGCGGTGCAGGTGGTGCTCGACGAGAAGCTCGCCCATCCCATCCTGGTGGGCCGGCCGGCGGTGATCGCGCGGCGCATCGAGCGCTACGGCCTGCGCATGAAGCCGGGCGTGGATGTGGAGGTGATCAATCCCGACCTCGACGAGCGCTACCGCGAGTTCTGGACCGAGTACTGGCAGCTCACCGAGCGCAAGGGCGTCACCGCGCAGTACGCCAAGATCGAGATGCGCCGGCGGCTCACGCTGATCGGCGCCATGCTGGTGCGCAAGGGCCTGGCCGACGGCCTGATCTGCGGCACCTTCGGCACCCACGCGCTGCATCTGCATTATGTGGATCAGGTGATCGGGCGGCGCCCCGGTGCCACGGTGTACGCCGCCATGAACACGCTGATGCTGCCCAACCGGCAGCTCACGCTGGTGGACACCCATGTGAATGTCGCGCCCACCGCCGAGCAGCTCTGCGAGATCACGATGATGGCCGCCGAGGAACTGCAGCGCTTCGGCATCCTGCCCAAGGTGGCGCTGCTGTCGCACTCCAACTTCGGCACCTCGAGCAGCCCCAGCGCGGTGATGATGCGCGAGACCCTCGCCCTGCTGCGCGAGCGCGCCCCGCACCTCGAGGTCGACGGCGAGATGCATGGCGACGCCGCCCTCGACGCGCAGTACCGTCACGGCCTGATGCCGCGCTCCACGCTGCGCGGCGAGGCCAACCTCCTGGTGATGCCCACCATCGAGGCGGCCAACATCGCCTACAACCTGCTCAAGACCACCGCCGGCAACAACATCGCCATCGGCCCGGTGCTGCTCGGCGCGGCCCGGCCGGTGCACATCCTCACCCCGTCGGCCACGGTGCGCCGCATCGTCAACATGACCGCCTGGGCCGTGATCGACGCCAATGCCGAACGCTGAGCTGCGCGCCCGCCTCGCGGGCCGCCAGCCGGGCCCGTTGCCAGGCCTGGCGCCGGCAGCCGTCGGGCGCCGCTGGCTGGCCGTGCTGTGCGGCTGCCTGCCGGCGCTGCTGCTCGCGCTCGCCCTGCTGGTGCCGGCGGCCCATGCCCGCGACAACACCGGGGCCGGCGCGAGCGGCGCGTCGGGCGCCACCGTTGCCCTGGCCGAGCTGCCCCCCGAGGCCCGCACCACGCTCGCCCTGATCCGGGCTGGTGGACCTTTCCCCTACGACAAGGACGGCACGGTCTTCGGTAACCGCGAAGGTCTGCTGCCGCGTCAGGCCCGCGGCTACTACACCGAGTACACCGTGCGCACGCCCGGCTCGCGCGATCGCGGCGCGCGCCGCATCGTTGCCGGCGGCGATCCTCGTCGCTCGGGCGAGTACTGGTACACCGGTGATCACTACCGCAGTTTCCAGCGCATCCGCGAGTAGGCCGCGCCCCCAGCATTCCCGAGCGTCCGCGAGACACCTGCCATGACCCAGCCTTCCGCCCCCTCCGCCCCCTCCGCCGGCATGCCGCAGCGCCTGGATGCTGCCGGGCTGGCCGCCTGGGCGCAGCGTGCCGCGGGGGCGGGCGAAACCGTCCTGCGGATCGATCTCGCCGGTGCGGGCGATCGCGCAGCCATGCTCGCGCGCATCGCCGCGGGCCTGGGCTTTCCGGCCCACTTCGGCGGCAACCTCGATGCGCTCTTCGACTGCCTGACCGATCTCGCCGTGCCGCCTGCCGGACTGGCCTGCGTGCTCGCCGGTTTTCCTGCACGCACCGCGCTGGCCGATCGCGAGGCCCTGCTCGGCGTGTTCCAGGAAGCGGCCGAGCACCTCGCCGCGCGTGACCGGCGGCTGCGGGTGGCCTACTCGGTGGGCGTGGCCAGGGGCGACTGAGCCGGGCCGAGGTCGCCCAGCACCGACTGCAGCACCACCACGGCGGCGAGGCCGGCGGTCTCGGTGCGCAGCACTCGCGGCCCCAGGCTGGCGGGCCGCAGGCCGGCGGCCCGGGCCGCGCCGAGTTCCTCCTCGCTCAGGCCCGACTCCGGGCCGATCAGCAGTTCGGCCCGGCTCGGCCGCAGACACGCGGCGTCGGCGGCCAGGCCGGCCGCGGCCTGCGGGCTGAGTACCCAGCCCGTGGTCTGCGCATTGCGCCCGGCCAGCCAGCGCGCCAGGGGCTGCGGCTCGGTGATGAGCGGCAGGCGGTCGCGCCCGCACTGCCGGCAGGCGGCCACCACCAGACGCTGCCAGTGGGCCAGCCGCCGGGCCGCGCGCTCGGCATCGAGCCGCACCACCGAGCGCGCCGAGCTCACCGGGCGAATGACGCTCACCCCCAGCTCCACCGCCTTCTCGATGGTGAAGTCCATGTGGTCGGCGCTGCTCAGGCACTGCACCAGGCTGAGCGCGAGCGGGCTGTCGGGCAGCGCCGGCTCGGGCGCGAGCAGCCGCACCATCGCCTGATCGCGGCCCGCGGTGACGAGTTGCGCCGCCCAGCGCGCGCCGTGTCCGTCGAAGGCCTGCACCGGGTCGCCGGTCCGCAGCCGCAGCACCCGCAGCGCGTGGTGGGCCTGGGCCTCGTCCAGCACGATCTCCTGACCGGGTTCGCGCAGACCGTCGACCAGCAGGCGCGGGGTCATGGCGGCACGGCCGTGCGGCGGGCTCAGCCCGCCGGCAGCAGCTCGCGATAGAAGTTGGGCAGGGCGAAGAGCGCGCCGTGCATCTCGGGGTTGTACAGGCGCAGCTCGCCGATGCGCCGCTGCGTCAGCCGCCGCGCCACCTCGGCCGCGTCGAGCGCGCAGGGGTCGAGGCTGTCGGAGGCGCAGGCCAGGCCCCAGTAGGCACCGTAGAGCGGCACGAACACGCCCATCGGGCGCACCACCCGGAACACCGCCGCCAGATCGGCTAGCAGGCGGCGCACCCGCTGCGGCTGGTACACCGGCGAGCCCAGGTGCAGGCTGATCGCGCCGCCCGGCGCGAGCACCCGCTGCGCGGCCCGGAAGAACTCCCGGGTGTAGAGCGGCGCGGCCGGCGTGTCGGGGTCGGTGAGGTCGAGCACGATCAGGTCGAAGCGCTCGGTGGTATCGCGGGTGTAGGCGAAGCCGTCGCCGACCACCACCTCCAGGCGCGGGTCGTCGAAGGCGCCGCGATGCACGCCCGTCAGGTGGGTGCGGGCGATGCGGATCACCTCGGCGTCGAGCTCGGCCATCACCACCCGGGTGATGTCGGGGTGCTTGAGCATCTCTTCGCTGCTGCCGCCGTCGCCGCCGCCCACGATCAGCGCGCTGCGCGGCCGCGGATGGGCGATGGCCGCGCCATGCACGATCGGCTCGTGATAGAAGAACTCGTCGCCTTCGGAGGTCATGAAGGCGCCGTCGAGGCGGAACAGCCGGCCGAACTGACGGGTCTGGAAGACCTCGATGCGCTGATGCGCCGAGCGCAGGCTCTCAAGGCGGCGCTGGGCGCGCAGGCCATAGACCGCTTCGGCGTTGAGCGATTCCAGCAGCAGCTCGTCCTCGGTGCCCGGCTCGCCCTGGCCGTGATGGTCGGCCTCGGGCGTCTGGGCCGGGCCGCGCAGCAGCCGGTTGGTCACCCGCCGCCGCGGCGCGAACGCCGCCACCAGCGACTCCATCAGCAGCTCGGCCTTGGCCGAGTTGTCGGTGGAGAAGTTGCATACATAGACATCGAGGGTGACGCCGGCCCGCTCGGGCCAGGTGTGCAGGGCGAGGTGCGATTCCGCCAGCAGCACCGCGCCGGTCACCCCGCCGGGCTGGCCCTGCCAGGGCGGGAAGGTGAAGAAGCGTTCATCCACCCGGGTGAGGCCGGCGCGGGCTACCACCTCGGCGCACAGCGCCGAGAGCTGCTGGGCATCCACCAGCAGCGATGCGCCGCCGGGATGGCCTTCGCAGCCGCAGCCGTACAGATCGGCGGTGAGGTGCAGTCCTTGCATGCGGCGGCTGGGTGGGATGGGGCGCGGGAATCCGGGGCGCGAGGCAGGCGCGAACCGGGCGGGAAAAGCCGGCGAGTATAGCGGAGCGACCTCGCCCCGGATCTCGGCATGCGCACGCTCTTGGTAGAATGAGCGGTTGCCCGCCGTGCCCGACCGACGCCCGTCCATGAGTCAGCCCGAGTCCGCCAGCCCCTCGTTCAGCGCCCACCCTGCCGGTTCGTCCGGGCCTGATGCCGCCGCGCAGGCGCGCATGGCCGACACCCTGCGGCTGCTGGCCATCGATGCCGTGCAGCAGGCCAGCTCCGGCCACCCCGGCATGCCGATGGGCATGGCCGAGATCGCGGTGGCGCTGTGGGCGCGCCAGCTGCGCCATGATCCCGCCGATCCGGCCTGGCCCGACCGCGACCGCTTCGTGCTGTCCAACGGCCACGGCTCCATGCTGCTCTACGCGCTGCTGCACCTCACCGGCTACGAGCTGCCGCTGGAGGAGCTGCGCGCCTTCCGGCGGCTGCACTCGCGCACGCCCGGCCATCCCGAGGTCGGTCTCACCCCGGGCGTCGAGACCACCACCGGTCCGCTGGGGCAGGGCGTCGCCACGGCGGTCGGCATGGCGCTGGCCGAGCGCATGCTCAACGCCGAGTTCGGCGATGTTGTGGACCACCGCACTTATGTGCTCGCCTCCGACGGCGACCTGATGGAGGGCGTGAGCCAGGAATCCATCGCCATCGCGGGCCACCTCAAGCTCAACCGCCTGATCGTGCTGTGGGATGACAACGGCATCTCCATCGACGGGCCGCTGTCGGTCTCCGATTCCGTAGACCAGTTGAAGCGCTTCGAGGCCGCCGGCTGGGCCGCCGTGCGCGTGGACGGCCACGATCCCAAGGCGATTCTCGCCGCCGTCGAGCAGGCGCAGGCCGCTGATCGCCCGACGCTGATCGCCTGCAAGACCACCATCGGCTACGGCGCCCCCAAGCGCGCCGGCACCTCCAAGAGCCATGGCGAGCCGCTCGGCGCCGAGGAGATCGAGGGCGCGCGCAAGGCGCTCAACTGGCCGCATGAGCCCTTCGTCATTCCGCAGGACATTCTGGACGCCTGGCGCGCCGCCGGCGCTCGCGGGGCCTCCGCCCGCGCGGCCTGGGGTGAGCGGCTCGCCGCCATGGATGGGGCGAAGAAGT
>NZ_CEXFHW010000139.1:0-10806 GCF_982640115.1 Quisquiliibacterium sp.
CCGCCAGAGCATCGGCGCACGGGCCTACCGCTTCGAGAATCTCGCGGCGGTGCTGGCCCGCGCCTCGCCCGCGCGCTCCGGCGACCTGCTCGCCGGAGTGGCCGCCGAGCCTGCCGAGGAGCGCATGGCGGCGCGACTGTGCCTGGCCGATGTGCCGCTCTCGCGCTTCCTGCAGGAGGCGCTCATTCCCTACGAGGACGACGAGGTCACCCGACTGATCCTCGACAGCCACGATACGGCGGCCTTCGCACCCGTGGCCTCGTTCACGGTCGGCGAGTTCCGCGACTGGCTGCTTGGCGACCAGGCCGACACCGCAGCGCTTGCCCGGCTCCAGCGGGGCATCACGCCCGAGATGGCCGCCGCGGTGAGCAAGCTGATGCGCAACCAGGACCTGATCCTGGTGGCCTCCCGATGCCGGGTGCTGACCGCCTTTCGCGACACCATCGGCCTGCCGGGCCGGCTGGCGGTGCGACTGCAGCCCAACCACCCCACCGATGACCTGCGGGGGGTGGCGGCCTCGATCGTCGATGGCCTGCTCTATGGCGCGGGCGATGCGGTGATCGGCGTGAATCCGGTGGGCGACAACCTCGGCGAGCTTGCGGGTCTGGTGCACGCGCTCGATGAGCTCATCGGCAGGCTGCAGGCGCCCACCCAGTCCTGCGTGCTCACCCATGTCACCAACACCCTGGCGCTGATCGAACGCGGCGCGCCCGTGGATCTGGTCTTCCAGTCGATCGCCGGCACCGAGAAGGCCAACCGCGGCTTCGGCATCCACCTCGGGCTGCTGCGTGAAGCCCGCGATGCGGCGCTGTCCCTGCGCCGGGGCACCGTGGGCGAGAATGTCATGTACTTCGAGACCGGTCAGGGCAGCGCGCTGTCGGCCGACGCGCATCACGGCCTCGACCAGCAGACCTGCGAGGCTCGCGCCTATGCGGTGGCCCGCGAGTTCTCGCCGCTGCTCACCAACACCGTGGTCGGCTTCATCGGACCGGAGTACCTCTACGACGGCAAGCAGATCATCCGCGCCGGCCTCGAAGACCACTTCTGCGGCAAGCTGATGGGCGTGCCGCTCGGCTGCGATGTCTGCTACACCAACCATGCCGAGGCCGACCAGGATGATGTCGACACCCTGCTCACCCTGCTGGGCTCGGCCGGCCTCACTTTCATGATGGGCGTGCCGGGCGCCGACGACATCATGCTCAACTACCAGAGCACCTCCTTTCACGACGCGCTCTACCTGCGCCGGCTGCTCGGCCTGAAGCGGGCGCCGGAGTTCGAGGCCTGGCTGCAGGCCATGGGCCTGACCAACGCGCAGGGCGAGTTGCTCCCCGCCGATCCCGACCACCCCGCGCTGGCGGCGCTGCGTCAGCTGCCGATGTTGCGATGAACCAGCCGCAACCCGACACCGCCGCGCCGACGGTCAGGCCCGATGACGCGCGCGCTGCCGCGGCGCCGGCAAGGCCCGACCCCTGGGCCGAACTGTGGGCCTTCACCCCGGCCCGCATCGCGCTCGGCCGCAGCGGCACCAGCCTGCCTACCGCCGAGGTGCTGCGATTCGGCCTGGCCCATGCCCAGGCCCGCGACGCGGTGCACTGCGCGCTCGATGCCGAGGCGCTGCGGCAAGCGCTCGCCGGCGAGTGCATGCCCCCGGTGAAGCAGGTGCGCAGCGCCGCGCCCGATCGTCACCGTTACCTGCTCAGACCCGACCTCGGCCGCCGGCTGCACCCGGACGATGCCGCGTCGCTGCGTGTGACAGCGGCTGGCCAGCCCGCGCCCGACCTGGTGTTCATGCTGGGCGATGGCCTGTCGGCGCTTGCCCTGCAGCGCCACGCCGCGCCCCTGGTGCGGCAGGCCCTGGCGCTCACGCCGCCGGGCTGGTCGATCGGGCCGCTGGTGATCGCCACCCAGGCCCGGGTCGCGCTGGGCGATGCGGTCGGTGAGGCACTGGGCGCGGGCTTCGTGGCGGTGCTGATCGGCGAGCGCCCCGGTCTGGGCTCACCCGACAGCCTGGGTGTCTACCTCACCGCGCAGCCGCGGGTGGGCCGCATGGATGCCGAGCGCAACTGCCTCTCGAACATCCGGGCCGAAGGCCTGTCGATCGAGGCCGCCGCCCACAAGCTCTGGTGGCTGCTGCAACGGGCGCGCGCCATCGGCGGCACCGGCACGCAGCTCAAGGACGAGTCGGACCGTCTGCTGCCCTGATCGGCCGAAGATCTTCCGCGCTGAACTCGTGGGCGCGGCCGAATCCGGCATTCAGGCTGGCCCGCAGGGGCTCGATGCGCCAGAAGGCGAAGTCACCGAAATCCGCATAGAGCGCCGCCTTCGGGTGCGCCTGGAGGTAACGCTCGCGCGCAGCCTGGCCCTTGGCCGAGTCGCGCTCCAGCATCCGGGCCCGACCGGCAAGACTGAGCCGGGGATGGGCGAGCGGGTCACCGGCGCCCGGCTCGCCGATCAGCACCGAGCAGCGCGGGTCGGCCTGCAGCGCCCCGGTGTGGGCGGCGAGCGTGGAGATGAGGATGATCAGCGCGCCGTCGGCCTCGGCCACCAGCGCCACCCGGCTGGCCAGGGGGTGGCCGCTGCCCGGCTCGAGCGCGGCCAGCGCGCCGTGACGCGCAGCCGCCAGCAGCGCCGTGGCCTGCGCGCGCGCCGCGTCATCCACCGGGCGCAGGGCGTCGGCGCGGTTCATGGCGCCAGCCCCGGCGCGGCGGTGATGCGGCGCTCGAACTCGCGCAGCCGCTTGTAGACCGAGATCAGCTCGACGATGGTCGACCAGCTGTTGACCAGGTAATGGAAGGAATGCTGCACCCGCTCGAAAGCCCGCACGATCTGCTGCATCAGGCCCAGCGTGATGACGCCGCCCACCAGGGTGGGTCCTAACGCGATGTAGGGCACCAGCACCGCGAACTGCAGGTACGACCATTTCGCCACATCGAAGTAGAGGTAGTGGAAGAAGAGCCGGAAGTAGTTGCGGCGCACCGCGTCGAAGAGCCCGCGCAGGGTGGCCGGCGCGGCGCGCTCGGGCTGATCCTCGCCATAGACCAGCTCCTTGCGGTAGGCCGCCTCCACCCGCTGGTTGTGGAACTCCAGACCGGGCAGACGGATGCCGATCAGCGCCATCAGCACCGTGCCCGCCAGCGCAAAGGCGATCGCCACCCAGACCAGCGAGTGCTCCACCCGGCCCAGCCAGGGCAGCTCGGTGACATTGGCCGACAGCGTCCAGAGGATGGGCAGGAAGGCGACCAGGGTCAGAACGCTGTCCATGAAGCTCACGCCGAGGCCTTCCATCAGCCGGGCGAAGCGCATGGTGTCCTCCTGCACCCGCTGCGAAGCGCCCTCGATGCCGCGCACCCGCGCCCAGTGAACGACATAGAAATCGTTCATGGCCTGGCGCCAGCGGAACACATAGTGCTTGACCAGGAAGTCGAGCAGTACCGACACCAGCACGAACACCGCGGCCAGCTTGGCGAAGCTGGCGATCTGACCCCAGTAGGCATCGATCGCCACGCTGCCCGGCGTGCCCAGCGCCTTCTGAACGAGGTTGTAGAAGTCGCCGAACCACGCGTTGATCCGGACATCGAGTTCCACCTTGTACCAGCTGGCAAACAGGATCAGCGCGGTGCCAGGACCCGACCAGACGAACCAGCGCCGGCTGAGGAAGAAACTGCGGAACACGCGAGGCTAGGCGTTGCCCATCCAGAGGTCCTGCAGGTTCTCGAAGCCCCACTTCTCGGCGAGCTCGCGCGAGACGATCTTGTCGGTGCAGTCGGGCGAGGCCAGGTCGAGCACATACCGGTTCAGCGGCATGCCGGTGGTGGTGGAGTAGAAGACCTTCACCCGCGGCTTGACCAGGCTGCGCGGGTTCTGATCGATGACCACGCCCATCTTGCCGGATTCGAGCTTGACGAGGGTACCTACCGGGTAGATGCCGATGCAGCGCACGAAGGACTGGAAAAGCTCCGGATCGAAGGAGCCCTTCCACTGCGACATGCGCTGGATGGAGGCCGACGGATCCCAGGCCTGCTTGTAGGCCCGGGTGGAGGTGATGGCGTCATAGACATCGCAGATCGCGCCCATGCGCGCCATGCGGGTGATCTGCTCACCCGACAGGCCCTTGGGGTAGCCGCTGCCGTCCATCTTTTCATGGTGGTGCAGGCAGACATCGAGCGGCACCTCGCCCAGGCCCTTGCACTCGCTGAGCATGGCAAAGCCCTGCTCGGGATGCCTGCGCACCACCGCGAACTCGTTGTCGGTGAGCGAGCCGGGCTTGTTGAGGATGTCGAGCGGGATGGCCATCTTGCCGATGTCATGCAGCATGCCGGCCACGCCAGCCTGGCGGGTTTCCTCCTCGCCCAGGCCGATCTGACGGGAAAGCGCCACCATGAGCGCGCACACCGACACCGAGTGCATGAAGGTGTAGTCGTCCTTGGTCTTGAGCCGGGCAAGGCTCACCAGGGCCACCGAATTGCGCTGCACCGAGGCCGAGACCTCCTCCACGAAAGGCAGCACCTGGTCGACCTCCATGGCCTTGCCCATGCGCACCTCGGTGAACAGCGTGGTGACCTCGCCGCGCATGCGATTGACCAGTTGGGCGGCCTTGTGCACCTCCACCTCGAGTTCGACCCGCTGTTCCAGGGCCAGCTTCGGCGAAGCGGCCGGCCGGGGCGGGGCGGCGAAGAGGGGCGCGGGGGCAGTCGGGGGCTTTTCGGTCGAGGCGCCACCGATGACCCGGCTCTTGCTCTCGTCGATCCAGAGATGCTTGACGCCGGCCTCCCGAATGGTCGCCACCAGTGCCTGGTCCTCGACCAGGAACTTGGTCTTCCAGAATGGGTGGTTCAGCCAGGAGCCCTCGAAGGACTGGACGAACATGCCAGGCCTGAGATCGGCGCTCGGAATTTTCTTCAGCATGACCCACCCATTTCACCCGCCGGCACCGGGGCGGGTCAAAGCCTCGGTGATGAAGCACGGGCAATCGCCGATGGGTGGTCGGCAAGCGGGGTGTCGGCGGCAGACCGAAGGGCATCAGCGGCACCCGGCCATGGCGCCGGCCGCGTTCCGGCCCGTCCTTTCGGGAACGCCGGGCATCCGAGCCGCACGCTAAGATCGCCCGGATATCAACCGGCGCCACGCGGCTGCCGACCAACCCCAGGGAGACAGGCGATGGATGGCGTCAATACCCGCTCGCGGGCCACTCCGGAGCAGATGCGCGAGCGCATCGGCAGCGACTTCGGCACCTCGGACTGGATGCTGCTCGATCAGGCCCGCATCTCGGCCTTCGCCACGCTGACCGAAGACGAGTATTTCATCCACACCGATCCGGTTCGCGCCGCGAAGGAGACCCCGTACGGCGGCACGATCGCCCACGGCTTTCTCACGCTGTCGCTGCTCGCACAGATGGGCTATCAGGTCTGCCCCGCCGTCGAGGGCACGAAGTCGGGCGTCAACTATGGCTTCAACCGGCTGCGATTCGTGGCCCCGGTCAAGGCCGGCTCGCGGGTGCGCGGCCGCTTCCGCCTGAAGGACTTCGAGGCCAAGCCCGGTGATCGCTGGAACGCCACCTGGGAGGTGACCATCGAGATCGAGGGCGGCGGCAAGCCCGCCATCGCCGCGGAGTGGCTCAACGCCGGCTTCTTCTGAGGCAGCAGGCTCACCGCCCCGGGGTCTGCAAGGCAGCCTGCTCGCGGGCTGCCCGCCAACCCTGACTGCGTCGGGCCGGCGGGTCAGGCCCGCGGCCGCCGGGTCTCGGCCACCACCCAGGCCGCGTAGGCCGGCAAGGCCATGGCCGGGCGCACCGCCATGATCTCGGGCACCTCGTGGGGGTGCAGCGCCTTGAGGCGGGCGGCCATCTCGGGAAAGCGCGAGGCCGCGGTCTTGATGACCAGCGCCACCTCGGTGGCATTGACCACCTCGCCGCGCCACCGGTAGACCGACTGCATCGGGCCCGCAATGTTCACGCAGGCGGCCAGCCCTTCGCTGACCAGCGCCTGCGCGATCGCCTGGGCGCAGGCCTCGTCGGGCGCGTTGGCATGCACCACCAGTACGCCGTCAGGGCGGCCGGTTTCCACCGGCTCGGGACGCGGCAGCGGGGCGCTCACGCTCACTTCCCCGGAAACTTGCCGGCCTGCTCGCCCCAGAGCGCGCGCAGGCGGGCATCACGGCCGCAGGCGCTGCGGTAGTAGTCGTAGCGCACCGGATTACGGCGGTAGTAGTCCTGGTGGTACTCCTCGGCCGGGTAGAACGGGGCCGCGGGCAGCACCGGGGTGACCACCGGCTCCTTGAAGGGCCGAGCCTTCTCGAGCGCCGCCAGCGAGGCCCGGGCGATGCGAAGCTGCTCCTCGTCGAGCGCGAAGATCGCGGTGCGGTAGGGCGAGCCCACATCGCAGAACTGCCGGTCGCGCACGGTGGGATCGATGGTGCGCCAGAAGTACTCCACGAGCTGCGCATAGCTTACGCGGGCAGGGTCGAAGGTGATCTCCACCGCCTCGGTATGGCCGGTGGTCTTGCGCGAGACCTGTTCATAGGTGGGGTTGGGCACCGTGCCACCGGTATAGCCGGACACCGTGGCCAGCACACCGGGCACCTTGTCGAAATCGGCCTCCACGCACCAGAAGCAGCCGCCGGCGAAGATGGCCCGGGCGGTGCCGGCACCCGCGGTGGCCGCGGCCGGGGACGCAGCCGATCCCGTCGTGCCCGCGGAGGCGGCGGGGCGGGTCTGCGCCAGCGCGAGCGCGCTGACCAGGCCGAGCGCCGCGGCCAGCAGCCATCGACGCGCGGTCCTCATGCTGCCCCCTCGACAAAGCGCAGCGCCACACCGTTGTTGCAGTAGCGCTTGCCGGTGGGCGGCGGACCGTCGTCGAAAACATGGCCGTGATGGCCCTCGCAGCGCGCACAGCGGTACTCGGTGCGCAGCACGAAGAGCTTGCGGTCGGCGTGCAGGGTGAACACCCCGGGCAGCGCGGTGTGGAAGCTCGGCCAGCCGGTGCCGCTGTCGTACTTGGCCTGGGAGGAGAACAGCGGCAGGTCGCAGCCGGCGCAGTGGTAGCGCCCGGCGCGCTTCTCCTGGTTGAGCGGGCTGGTGAAGGGACGCTCGGTGCCTTCCTCGCGCAGCACATGGAACTGCGCGGGGGTGAGCCGGGATCGCCATTGGGCCTCGGTCAGGCGCAGCGGCTCGATGCCCGGGCTGGCCGGCTGGCCGGCGGAAGGGCTGGCGGCAGGCACGGCCGGACGGATCTGCGACTGGGCCGAGCGGGTCAGCCAGGGCAGGGAGAACAGGGCAAGCAGACGATGACGGCGACGCATCGGGGCAACCTTCCGGAAGGGGCCGCTGCGGGATCGCAGCCACGCCCGCGGTCAGGCAAGGATACCGCCAGCCGCCTCAGGCCGCGCCGGTGCGCACCGGGATGGCAAGGCCATGACGCGGGTCGATGCCCTCGACGATCTGCACCACATACTCGGCGATGTTCTTGGCGTGATCGCCCACCCGCTCGATCGACTGCACGATGAAGACCAGGGCAAGTGCATCGGAAACGCAGCGCGAATCAGCCGCCATGGTGGCGATCAGCTCCTCGATCAGGCCGTCGCGCAACTGGTCGACCGCGCGGTCGCGCTCGGCGAGCGAGGCCGACACCGTGGTGTCGTGCCGCACGAACGCGTCGATGGCCGCACCCAGCATGGCCACCACCAGATCGGCCATGCGCTGGATCTTGTCGAGATCGATGGGCAACGGCCGGCCGTTGAAGTCCTTGGCCTTGAGCGCGATCTTCTTGGCTTCGTCGCCGATGCGCTCGAGGTCGTTGATGCTGTGGATGACGGCGATGGTCTCACGCAGGTCCACCGCGATGGGCTGACGCCGGGCGATCACCTGGTTGCAGCGCAGGTCGGTCTCGACATGCATGCGGTTGACGGTTTCCTCGTCGGTGAGCACATCCATCACGCGCCGCAGATCGCCATAGCGCACCGCGTCGATCGCGCGCACGAACTGCCGCTCGACCAGCCCGCCCATGGTGGTGACCGAGCTGCGCAGGGTGTCGATGTCGGTGTCGAAGGCCTTGTGGGTATGTTCCGTGGGCATGCTGCGTCCTTCAGCCGAAGCGGCCGGTGATGTAGTCCTCGGTGGCCTTCTTGGTGGGCTTGATGAACAGCTGGTTGGTCTCGCCGAACTCCACCATCTCGCCGAGGTACATGTAGGCGGTGTAGTCCGAGATGCGCGCGGCCTGCTGCATGTTGTGGGTCACGATCGCGATCGAATAGTCGAGCTTGAGCTCGTTGACCAGTTCCTCGACCTTGGCGGTGGAGATCGGGTCGAGGGCGCTGGTGGGCTCGTCGAGCAGCAGCACATCGGGGCGGACCGCCACGGTGCGCGCGATGCACAGCCGCTGCTGCTGGCCGCCCGAGAGCGACAGGCCGCTCTGGTTGAGCTTGTCCTTGACCTCCTCCCAGAGCGCGGCCTTGCGCAGCGCCCACTCCACGCGGTTGGCCATGTCGGCCGATGACAGGGTCTCGTAGAGCCGGATGCCGAAGGCGATGTTCTCGAAGATCGACATCGGGAAGGGCGTGGGCTTCTGGAAGACCATGCCGACCTTGGCGCGCAGCAGGTTCACATCCTGATCCTTGTCGAGGATGTTCTTGCCGTTGAACACGATGCTGCCCTCGGCACGCTGGCCGGGATAGAGGTCGAACATCCGGTTGAAGGTGCGCAGCAGCGTCGACTTGCCGCAGCCCGAGGGCCCGATGAAGGCGGTCACCTTGCGCCGGGCGATGTCCAGGTTCACCTTGCGCAGGCCCTGGAACTTGCCGTAGTAGAAATCCAGATTGCGCACCTGGATCACGCTGTCGGCGACGGGCGTCTGAACGGGAGCTTCCAGGATCTCGGGCATGAATGTGTCTTTCTCAGGCACGCAGCTTGTCGCGGAACAGCAGGCGGGCGGCGATGTTGATGGTGAGCACGATCAGCGCGATCAGCGCGGCCCCACCCCAGGCGAGCTTCTGCCAGTCCGGGTACGGGCTCATGGCGAAGTTGTAGATCACCACCGGCAGATTGGCGAGCGGCTGACCCATGTCCAGGCTGAAGAACTGGTTGTTGAGCGCCGTGAAGAGCAGGGGCGCGGTCTCGCCGATCATGCGCGCAATGGCCAGCAGCACACCGGTGGTCACGCCGCCGCGCACCGCCCGCAGCGTGACCGAGAGGCTCACCTTCCAGCGCGGCGCGCCAAGCGCGAAGGCCGCCTCGCGCAGGCTTCCCGGGACCAGGTTGAGCATGTTCTCGGTGGTGCGCACCACCACCGGCACCGCGATCAGCGACAGCGCCAGCGACCCCGCCCAGCCCGAAAAGTGCTTCACGGTGGCCACCGCGATGGCGTACACGAAGAGCCCGATCACGATCGAGGGTGCCGAGAGCATCACATCGACCACGAAGCGGGTAGCCGAGGCAAAGCGCGACTCCTGGCCGAACTCGGCCAGGAAGACCCCCGCCAGGATGCCGATGGGGGTGGACACCAGGGTGGCGAAGCCCACCATCATCAGGCTGCCGACGATCGCATTGGCGAGGCCCCCACCCTCGGAGCCGGGCGCCGGGGTGCTGTTGAGGAAGAAGTCGGGACCGAAGGCCGACAGGCCGTTGTAGAACAGGGTCCAGAGGATCCACAGCAGACCGATCAGGCCGAGCGCCATCGACAGCGTCGAGAGCGTCAGGCCGACCAGGTTGACGGTGAGGCGGCGACGGTAGATGCGCTGATCCATGGTCTTTCCGATCAGCGGCGCGCCGCGTCGCCGCGGGGGCGGGTCAGCGTCTTGGCGAGCGCGAGCACCACGAAGGTGATCGCGAACAGGAGCAAACCGAGACCGAAGAGCGCCGGGATGTGCTTGTCCGGGCTGGCCTCGGCGAATTCATTGGCCAGGGTGGACGCGATGGAGTTGCCGGGGGCGAACAGGCTGGCGGCCAGCCGGTTGGCGTTGCCGATCACGAAGGTGACCGCCATGGTCTCGCCCAGCGCGCGCCCCAGACCGAGCATGATGCCGCCGATCACGCCCACCCGGGTGTAGGGGAGCACGATGTTGCGAACCACCTCCCAGGTGGTGCAGCCCAGCCCGTAGGCCGATTCCTTGAGCACCGGGGGCACGGTCTCGAAGACATCGCGCATGACCGAGGCAGTGAAGGGGATGACCATCAGCGACAGCACCATGCCGGCGGTGAAGATGCCCACGCCCAGCGGCGGGCCGGCGAAGAAAGGCAGGCCGGTGGCGATCAGCATCGGCTGGATCCAGGTCTGGATCAGCGGCGCCAGCACGAACAGGCCCCAGATGCCGTAGATGATGGAGGGCACCCCCGCCAGCAGCTCGATGGCCGTGCCCAGCGGCCGGCGCAGCGGCACCGGGCAGCTCTCGGTGAGGAACATCGCGATGCCGAAGCTGATCGGCACCGCGAAGAAGAGCGCGATCGCCGACGTGGCCAGCGTGCCGTAGATCGCGATCACCGCCCCGTAGACATCGTCGGTGGGGCTCCAGGTGGTGCCATAGAAGAAGGCCGGCCCGGCATCGCGCAGGGCCGGCCAGGCCTGGGTGAGCAGCGACAGCAGGATGCCGGCCAGCGCCAGCAGCACCAGCATCGCGAACGAGAAGGTGATCGTCCTGAACGCGCGGTCCTGCGTCGCGAAACGCGCCACACGCGCTGCCAGTTCCCGCGACGCCGCACCCGTCGGTCGGGTTGAAAGTTCGTCCAAGGAACCCTCCGGATTCAGGTCTCGGGTGTGTACCGATGCGCGCATGCCAGGGTCCCTGTTGACGGAAACGCGGCTTCCCGGGGGAAGCCGC
>NZ_CEXFHW010000140.1:0-10652 GCF_982640115.1 Quisquiliibacterium sp.
CGTTCCGGCCGCGTCGTCGCGCCCGGAACGGCGCCTTCGCGCGCACCTGTGCGCGCGTTCCGTGCCGTTCAGGAGCCATCCATGACCGATTCAAGCGCCTGCCCGCTGTGCAGCGGCAGGCTGAGACAGACCGTGTCCGAGCGCGACCGCGACGGACATCCGCTGCGCAACGTGCTGTGCGGCCTTTGCGGGCTGGTGCATGTCGACCCCATGCCGGCACAGACCGACCTCGACACCTGGTACCAGCACGCCTACCGCACCGACTACAAGGGGGTGGTCACGCCTCGCAGCCACCATGTGCTGCGCGCCGGCAGGGTGGCACTGGAGCGGCTCGCGCGCATCCGACCGCTGCTGGCCGATCGGCCGTGCGCGCTGGATGTCGGCGCCGGCGGCGGCGAGACCCTTTACCTGATGATCCACGCCGCAGGGCTGCCCGCCGAGGGGCTCGAACCCAACCAGGGTTACGGCGACCATGCGCGCCAGCGGCTCGGCCTGCCGGTGCGCCAGGGGTTTGTCGAGCGCGATGCCCGATCAGCCGGCGCCTACCGGCTGATCACCCTCTATCACGTGCTCGAGCACCTGGCCGCGCCGCGTGCGGTCATCGAGGTCCTGCGCGACTGGCTCGCGCCGGGCGGCCACCTGGTGATCGAGGTGCCCAACGCCGAAGCCACCTGCCAGTCACCTGCCCACAGCTTTCACCGCGCGCACCTCACCACCTGGGGCGTGCCCACGCTGTCGCGCCTGGGTATTGCCTGCGGACTGTCGGTGGCCTCGACATGGACCAGCCCCGACGGCGGCAACATCCAGGTGGTCTTCCGGCGCGACGCCACTGCACCCTTGGCGCCGTTGACCGTGCTGGACGAGATCACCCGCCACTACCCGGCGCGGGTGGCGCAGGTGCTCTCCGGGCACACGCCACTGCGCCACTGGGCCTCGGGTCGCCCGCTGACGCGGCTGGCCGCCCGGCTGGGCAGGCAGATCGGCGAACGGGTCAGGGTGCGGGGCCAGGCCGATCCGCGGGCGATCCTGGACTCGCTGGTGGCCGACTGGGCGCGCCCCGGCACGGGGCTCAGGACGGGCGAACCTGGACGGTGAGCGCATCCATGCCGCGAAACACCAGCGAATTCAGCCAGCGCGGCGGCGGGTCCGCGGGCTCGATGCGCGCGAAGCGCCGCAGCACGGCCGGCAGCGCCACCTCGCCCTCGGTGCGCGCCAGCGGAAAGCCCAGACAGATGTGCGGGCCGTAACCGAAGGCGAGATGCGGCACGCCTTCGCGGCGAAGGTCGACCCGTTCGGGGTCGGCATAGGCGCGCGGATCGCGGTTGGCAGCGTTGAGCAGCAGGAAGACCCGGTCGCCCTCGCGCAGCGCGCGGCCGTGCAGCTCATGGGCCTGCGCCACCACGCGGGCCTGCGCACCCGAGGGCCCCTCGTAGCGCAGCAGTTCCTCGACCGCGGCCGGCGCGAGCGCGGGATCGTCGCGCAGCGCGGCCAGCTGATCCGGGAAGCGCATCAGCGCAGCCAGACCGTTGGCAAGGTGATTGGTGGTGGTCTCATGGCCCGCGAAGAGCATGAGGATGCAGGTGGCCACCAGCTCATCCTCCGAAAGCCGGTCTTCGCCGTCGCGCACCGCCACCAGCCCGGCGAGCAGGTCGGTGTGCTCGCGGCGGCGGCGCAGCGCGATCAGCTCCCGGAAGTAGTCGGCCATCTCGCGGGTGGCCGTCTGCGCCGCGGCGTACTTGACCGCCGAGGTGCGTGCCGAGCCGATGAAGGGTGCGATGTCATCGGACAGGCGCTTGAGCAGGGCCAGATCCGAGTGCGGCACGCCGAGCATCGACATGATCACCAGGCAGGGCAGCGGGCCGGCGAACTCGGCGATGAAGTCGAAGCGCTCGCGGCCGGCGAGGCCCTCGAGCAGGTGTGCGGTGATGGCGGTGATCTCGGGGCGCATGCCCTGCATGGCGCGCGCGGTGAAGACCTTGCCGGCCAGGCGCCGCAGCCGGGTGTGCTCCGGCGGATCCTTGAAGACCATCCACAGCGAGAGGTAGCGGATGATGTCGGCGATGCGCGCGGCCTCATCGGCCGGCATGGCCCCGAAGAACGGGCGCAGCCGATCCGACGAGTAGCGCTCGCGGTCGTGGCAGGCCCGGCGCACATCGTCATAGCGGGTGAGCACCCAGCCCTTGAGCCGCGGGCTCCAGTGGCAGGGATCCTCGTCGCGCAGGCGGGCATAGACGGGATAGGGATCGGCCAGCGTGGCCGGGTCTTCAGGGTGCCAGTCAAGGCTCATGGGGGACCTCGCCGGAGACAGCCGCCGGCGCCGGGCGGCGCCGGGTGATGGCCGGTGACGCGGCAGTCTAGACCCGGGCAGCAGGGCAAACAATCGTTCGTCTTTCCGGATTGTGCCGACCGGCAGCGCTGCCTATACTGCGCCGGATTCCAAGCTTCCCGGAGAGAGCCATGAGCCTGTCCCGCATCGTTCTTGCCGCCGGCGTACGCACGCCCTTCGGCGACTTCGGCCGCTCGCTGCGAGAGGTGCCCCTGTCGGCCCTGGGCACGCACGCGGTCAGGGCCAGCCTGGCCCGGGCCGGGGTTGATGCCGCGCAGGTCGACCATCTCGTGTTCGGCGTCACCGCCCCGGTGGACCATGACGGCCTGTTCATCAGCCGCAAGGTGGCGCTGCAGGCCGGACTGCCGGTGGAGAGCGCGGCGCTGGGGGTGGTGCGGGCCTGCGGCACCGGCTCGCAGGCGATCATCAGCGCCGCCGGGCAGATCCTCACCGGCCACAGCCGACTGGCGGTGGCCGCCGGCGCCGAGAACTACAGCCGCGTGCCCTACCTTGCGCACAAGGTGCGCTGGGGCGCGCAGCGTGGCCCCTTCGAGTTCATCGACGGGCTCGACTACATCTACCGCTGCCCGTTCTCCGGCGAGCTCATGGGCGACACGGCCGAGAATCTCGCGCAACTCCACGGCCACGGCCGCGAGGCCATGGACGACTGGGGCTGGATGAGCCAGCAGCGCGCCGGCAAGGCGATCGCCTCGGGCTTCCTCGCGCGCCAGATCGCGCCCATCGAGGTGCCCGACGGCCGCGGCGGCACCCGGCTGTTCGACACCGATGAATTCCCCCGGCCCGGCGTCACCCGCGAGAAGCTCGCCTCGCTCAAGCCAGCCTTCCGCAAGCCCGGCGGTGTGATCACCGCCGGCAATGCCAGCGGCGTGACCGACGGCGCGGCCGCGCTGCTGGTGGCCGACCGCGAGCACGCCGAGCAACTGGGCATCCAGCCCGAGGCCCGGCTGATCGACTACGCGGTGGCGGGCGTACCGCCGCACATCATGGGCGTGGGGCCGGTGCCGGCCATCGCGCAGCTGCTGCAGCGCACCGGGCTGTCGGTGGCCGACATCGACTACTTCGAGATCAACGAGGCCTTCGCGGTGGTGAACCTGCACGCCGAGCGCGAGCTGGGCATCCCGCGCGACATCACCAACCTCTACGGCGGGGGCATCTCCATCGGCCACCCGCCCGGGGCCACCGGCCTGCGCATGACCATCACCGCCATGCAGCACCTGGCCGACACCGGCGGGCGCTACGCGATCATCAGCATGTGCCTGGGCTCGGGCATGGGCATGGCCACGCTCATCGAGAACCTGCGCCGCTGAGCGCGGGCTCGCGCAGCAGCCGCACGAAGGCGCGCGCCAGCTGACGCGGCGTGCCGGCGCCATCGGGCCGGTACCAGACCGGCGCCCAGTTGAGCGCACCCATCAGCATCAGCCGCAGGCTGCGACGCTGCCCGCGGCCGACCAGCGGCAGCCCGGCCACCAGGTCGACGAAACGCTGCTCGTAGCCATCGCGCAGCGCCCGCAGCTGTACCGCCACCGCCGGCACGCTCGCCGGGGTCACGCTGGTGACCACCAGCGCGTAGGCGCTGCGATCGACCAGCGACTCGAGGTGCGCGGCGCAGGCCGCTTCCAGGCGCCGCCAGGGATCGGTCTGGCGGGCGACGGCGGCATCGACCGCGAGCGTGATCCGGCGCACGCCCTCGGCGTACACCGCGAGCAGCAGCTCGTCCTTGGTGGCGAAATGGCAGTAGAGCGAACCGGGCAGCATGCCCACCGCCTGCACGATGTCGCGCACCGAGGCGGCCTGGAAGCCCTTGAGCGCGAACTGCGCAGCCGCCGCATCGAGCAGCTGCGGCAGCCGGCTGTCAGCGCGGGCCATGCGCGGCGGCCGCCTCAGAGGCCCAGGGCCATGCCGTCGCCGGCCGGATCGGCGCCGCCATCGAGGCGGCCGTCAGCCAGGCGGATGGCATGCACCAGCGGCGCCATGTAGCTGAAGGGATGCCGCTGCACCGGATAGCCGCGCGCGCGCAGCGCCGACTCGGTGCTGCGCAGGATGCGGTTGGTGAGCTCGATGGTGTCGGAGGTGGTGCAGAAGCGCGGCGCGCTGACTGCATCGTGGGCGCTCATGCCGAAATCGACCGCGTTCAGGATGGCCTGCAGGTTGCCCATGGTGATGGTGGTGCCGCCAGGCGCACCCACCAGGAAGAAGGGCTTGTCATCGCGGAACACGATGGTGGGCGACATCGCCGAGAAGCGCGCCTTGCCCGCGGCGAGCGAGCCCGGCCGCCCCGGGCGCGGGTCGAAGACCATCATGCAGTTGTTGTACATGAAGCCCAGGCCCTCGGTGACCACGCCCGAGGACGAGCCCAGCGAGTGGGTCATGGTGACGCTGTTGCCGTCACGGTCGGCGACGCAGACATGGGTGGTCTCGCGGCTCTCGCGGCCACCGGGGTTGAGCCGGGGCACGGCGGTCTTTTGGCCGCTGCGGATGCGCTCGGCCATGCGCGCCGCGTACTCCTTCGAGCACAGCTCGGCCAGCGGCACATCGACGAAGCGCGGATCGCCGATGCGGCTGTCCTTGTCGACGGTGGCGATCTTCATCGCCTCGGACACGGTGGCGATGTACTCGGGCGAGTTGTGGCCCATGGCCGCCAGATCGAAGTGCTCGAGGATGTTGAGCATCAGCACGATCATCACCCCGCCACCGGGCAGCGGGTTGGTGGCCACCCGGTGGCCGCGGTAATGGGTGACCAGCGGCGCGCCGGTCTCGGTGGCGCAGGTGGCCAGGTCCTGAAGGCCGATCAGGCCGCCATGCGCGGCCATGTCATCGGCGATCTCGCGCGCGATGGCGCCCTCGTAGAAGTCGGCCACGCCGTGCTGCGCGATGCGGCGCAGGGTGCGGCCCATGTCGGGGTTGCGCAGGATGTCGCCCACCCGGTGCGGACGGCCGTCGGCGCGCAGGTAGATCTTCGCGGCGGCGGGATGGTCGCGCAGCACGCGGATGCGCTCGATGCGGCCGCAGATCGCCGGCTGCATCCAGAACTCGTGCACGCGGGGGCGCACCGCGAAGCCGTCCTCGCACCAGGCGATGGCCGGGTCCATCAGGCTGGCCAGCGAGCGGGTGCCGAAGCGCTGCAGCGCCTCGTCGAAGGCCTTGAGCGAGAGCGGCGTGGTCATGCACTGGTAGCCGATCTCGTTGACCTGATCGCGCAGCAGGAAGCCGAAGCCGTCGTCGCACTCGCCCAGGATGCGGTCGGCCCACATCTCGGGTCGGGTGGCCAGCGGCGCGCGGCCGTGGAAGTCGATGACGGTGTGCACGCCGCGCGAGGGCAGGCAGATGTGCATCGAACCGAAGCCGGCGATGCCGCACATCTGCGGATCGACCACGGTCTGGACCAGCGCCGCGCCGATCGCGGCATCGATCACATTGCCGCCCGCCCTGAGCACATCGAGGCCGGCTTCCACCGCCTCGGGTTGCGCCGCGCTGACCATCGCCCGTGTCATGCCGTCTCCCGGATTGTCGATCCCGCTAAGATGCACGGTTTTGCCGGGACGGCCAACTCGCGCCGCCACGGGACGGACCCGATGCCCTCTGTGCTGATTGCGCTGTTCGCAGGCCTGCTGGCCGCCGCCGCGGTGAGCGCGCACGCCGACGATGGCGAGGCCTCCCGCCGGCTGGCCGCCTGCACCGCCTGCCATGGCGCCGAGGGCCGCGCCTCGAGCGCCGGCTTCCTGCCGCGCATCGCCGGCAAGCCCGCCGATTACCTCTACCGGCAGTTGCTCGCCTTTCGCGATGGCCAGCGCCAGCACGCGCCGATGCAGTGGCTGCTGGCGCCGCTGCGCGACGACACGCTGCGGGAGATCGCCGGTCATTTCGCCGCCAGCGACCCGCCCTATCCGCCGCCGGCCGTGAGCGGCGCGCCGGCGGCGCTGATGCGTCACGGCGAGACCCTGGCCACCCGTGGCGACCCGGCCCGCGGCATTCCGGCCTGCGCGGCCTGCCACGGTGCGACGCTCACCGGTGTGCTGCCGGGCACGCCAGGCCTGCTCGGGCTGCCGCGCGACTACCTCAATGCCCAGCTAGGCGCCTGGCGCAACCAGCAGCGCCGCGCCGCCGAGCCCGACTGCATGGCCCGGATCGCGGCCCGGCTCACGCCGGAGGATGTGGGCGCGGTCTCCACCTGGCTGGCCTCGCAGCCGATGCCGGCGCTGCACGCGCCCGCTGCGCGTTTGCCGAGCCCCGCGCCGATGGACTGCGGCAGCGTCCCTGCGGTGGGCGGCGCCCCGGCCGCCCGCCCCGCGAGCGCATCGACCCCGCGCAGCCCGGCGGCGGGCTCCGCCCTGCCCTCGTCCGCGGCCACCGCCGACCCGCTGCTGGCCCGTGGCGCCTATCTGGCGCGGGCCGGCAACTGCGTGAGCTGCCACACCGCCCCGGGGGGCGACCCGCTGGCCGGGGGACGGGCGATCGAGACGCCCTTCGGCACGGTCTACAGCAGCAACCTCACCCCCGATCCGGACACCGGGCTGGGGGCATGGCGCGCGCAGGACTTCCGCCGCGCGCTGCATGAGGGTCGCTCCCGCGACGGCCGGCTGCTCTCGCCGGCCTTCCCCTATCCCTACTTCACGCGCATGACCGCGCAGGATGCCGACGCGATCTTTGCCTGGCTGCGCAGCCAGGCGCCGGTGCGCCAGCCGGATCGGCCTCACGAGATGCGCTGGCCCTTCGGTACGCAGTGGGCGCTCACCATCTGGCGATCGCTGGCATTCCGGTCGGGCGGTGCGCAACCCGACGCCTCACGCCCGGCGGACTGGCAGCGTGGCGCCTATCTGGTCGAGGTGGTGGGCCACTGCGGCGCCTGCCATGCGCCCCGCGACCGCCTGGGCGCCACACGCCCCGAGGGCCCGCTGGCAGGCGGTCCGGTGGGCACGGGACGCTGGCTGGCGCCCTCGCTGCTGTCGCCGGGCGAGGCCGGCGTCCAGCACTGGCCGGCCGGGCAGATCGCGCAGTGGCTGGCCACCGGCCGCACGGCTGGCGCCAGCGCCATGGGGCCGATGGCCGAGGTGATCAGCCATGGCACCCGGCACCTGACCGAACCCGACCGGCTGGCGATCGCGACCTATCTGCGGGCGCTGCCGGTCGTCAGGCCCGAACCTGCCCGCCCGCCCGCGGCCGCGGTGCCCGCCGGCCCGGCCGGCGCGGCGCTGTACCGCGAGCATTGCGCCGATTGCCACGGTAACCAGGGCCAGGGCCGCGGCGCCTGGCCAGCCCTGGCCGGCAACCGCGCGGTGACTCAGCCCGAGCCCGGCAACCTGATCACGGTGGTGCTGCGCGGCGGCTTCGCCGCCGACATCCCCGGCGAGCCGCGGCCCCACGGCATGCCGCCCTTCGCACACCGGCTCGACGACACGCAGGTGGCTGCGCTGGTCTCGTGGCTGCGGGCAAGCTGGGGCCATCAGGCCACGCCGGTCTCGGTGCCGCAGGTGCAGCAGGCGCGGCGCTGAGGCGCAGCGGCGCCGCGCCGCCTGCTCAGTCGATCAGGATGACCTCGGGATCGACCGGCCGGGCATACAGACGCTCGACCAGCGCGGCCCGCCGCTCGATCGTCACGCGCTGGTTGATGTAGCCCTTGTCGGTGAGCTCGCGACCGTCGATGGACGGCGGCTCGGCCATCAGCATGACCGCGCGGATCCGCGTGCTGGAACCCGGAAAGGCCCGGTTGTGGGCGGCCAGACCCTCGCGCACGCGGGCGCGCACCCGCTCATCGGCGATCACCTGCGCGAAGCTGGCATCGGGCTCACCGATGAGCTGTCGGCAGGCCACCAGGTTGGGCCAGGCGAGCAGGCCGACCCATTCCCGGTCGTGGCCGGTGACCACCGCGTCCTGCACCACCGGCGAGGCCGCGGCCACGCAGGCCACCCGCAGCGAGCCCACCTGCACGAAGGTGCCGGTCATCAGCTTGAAGTCCTCGACCACCCGACCGCGGAACACCAGCCCCTGCGAGGGATCGGCGGGATCGACGAAGACCCCGGCATCGCCGATCCGGTAGAAGCCTTCCTCGTCGAAGGCGGCGGCGGTGAGGTCGGGCCGGCGGTGATAGCCGGGCATGACCGTAACCCCGCGCAGACGCAGCTCGTACTTGTCGGCGATCGGCACCATCTTGAGTTCCACACCAGGGAAGGGCAGGCCGATCAGGCCCACGCGCTCGGTGGCCCAGTAGGTGCAGGTGGCGGTGGGCGCGGTCTCGGTGGAGCCCCAGCCGGTGAAGAACACCACCCGTTGCCCGGTGTGGCGCACCGCCAGACGCTGCATGCGCAGGTAGAGGTCATCGGGCAGGGTGGCGCCGCCGTAGCCCACGATCTGCAGGTCGGCGAAGAAGCGCTGCGCGAGCGCGTCGTCCTTCTCGAGCGCGGCCACCAGCATGGCGTAGCCCGCCGGCACGTTGGCGTAGTAGGTGGGCGAGAGCTCCTGCAGGTTGCGCAAGGACTCGCCGAAGAGCTCGGGCGTGGGCCGGCCGTCGTCGATGTGCAGGGTGCCGCCGTCGGCGAGCACCGCGTTGAAGCTGGCGTTGCCGCCCATGGTGTGGTTCCAGGGCATCCAGTCGAGCACCACGGGCACCGGGTCGCCGGGCTGTCGGGGACGCGCCTGCTGGCCCATGGTGATGTTGGCGCACATCATGCGCTGGGTGTTGATCACCGCCTTGGGCGTGCCGGTGGAGCCCGAGGTGAGCAGGAACTTGCCGACGGTCTCGGGCCGGATGGCGTCGACCGAGGCCTGCACCGCCGGGGTCACCGGCGTGGCGGCCATGTCGGCCCAGGCGCGGCTGGGCAGCTCGGGCAGGGGCTCGTCGACATGCACCAGCGTCACGCCCTCGAGGTTCAGCGCGCGCAGCGCGCGCTCGAACTGCCGGGCGTTCTGCACCATGACCACGCCAGGCTGCAAGAGCTCGAACACATGGCGCAGCACGCCATGGTCCTGGCTCATCAGGGAGTAACCCGGCGAGACCGGCGCGGCCGGCAGCCGGGCCTGCATCGCGGCCATCGCCATGAGCGCGTGCTCGATGGAGTTGCCGCTGAGGATGACCACCGGCCGGGCATCGGGCACGGCGAGATCGAGCAGGGCCTGGGTAAGCGCGTCGACGGTGGCCTGTGCCTGCCGGTAGCTCACCCGCAGCCACTCGCGCGCCGGGCCGCGGCGCTGCGCGAGCCAGGTGCGCTCGGGCGCCTCACGGGCCCAGCGCCGCAGCAGCGAGGGCACATGCTCGGCGTAAGGCGCGAGCGGGATGCGCGATCGCAACACCACGGTGCCGTCGGCGCGGCGCTCGGTCTCGATGTCGCGGGGCAGGAACCGGACGGGCCGGAACGGGATCGACGAGAGGTCAGTGGGCTCGGGGGCGTTCAAGGCTGGGTCTCCGGGGATGGGCCGCGGTGGTCCGCGTGTGCGGCGCATCTTGCCCGAATCGCGGACGGGCAGAGCCCGCCGGGGTTCCGCTGCCGGGGTGATGCCCTCAGCGCTGCCACTGCAGGCGCATCGACGTCACCGAGACCGGCCCGCGATCGGCGTTGTAGCCGGGGTTGGCGATGCGCTGATGCCCCAGGCTCAGCCAGACGCCGGCGCCCAGCGAGAACCGGTAGAACGCCTCGAGGATGCGTTCGCCGCCGGGGTTGAGCCGGCCATCGCCCACGAAGAAGCCGAGCCCGCCGGCGGCGAGATAGTCGCGGTGCGCCGCCGAGATGTCGTGTCGCGCCACCGCGAGGCCCACGCTGTCGGCCGGCCGGCCCCAGCGCCCGCCCTGCAGCAGCAGGCCCGCCGAGAGGGAACGGTCGATCTCGGCGAAGGCATAGACCTCGGTGGCGCCATCGGCCCGCATGGCCCGCGCGAACAGCCCGAGGCCGGGCGCGATCTCCTGCTCCAGGCTGATGCCCACGCCGCGCTTGTCGCGCCGGCCGGCCCGCACGGCATCGAGCGCCGGCGGGCCGCCCAGGGCCTGGGCGCGGGCAAGCGCATCGCGGTACGACGCCATCACCGCCTGGTTGCGGAACACCAGCAGCCGCAAGCGCCCTGGCCGCTCGCCGAGCCGGTGGCCGCGCTCGAGTTCGATCTGGTCGCCATAGTGGGTGCCGATGCGCGGATCGAGCGCCATCTGGTTGGGCTCGCGCGGCTGGGCGAAACGGCCGGCGCGGATGGCCCAGTCACCGTCGAAGTATTCCACCGCCCCGCCCCAGGAGTAGCCGCGCACATCGGCGGCGAAATCGAAGGCGCCGTGGGTGGTGAAGGCCAGGTTCAGGAACTGGGTGCGGGCATCGTGCGCGTAGGTGTT
>NZ_CEXFHW010000141.1:0-10602 GCF_982640115.1 Quisquiliibacterium sp.
GATGCTGACCGGTGGCCAGGTACGGGTCGAGCCCCAGGAAGAAGCCCGGGCCGCCGCTCACATCCGGCGGGTTGCTGGTGCCGTCATTGGTGACCACCACCGCGTTGCCGGTGACATACCGGAAGGGCACATAGCCCGAGGTGAACGCGAAGGTGAACTCGTTGACGCCGCCGGTGCAGTCGGGCGTGACCGGCGCCGCCCCCGAGGCGCCGCAGGGCGCGGTGTCGGCGTTGAACAGCGTGGTCCAGACCCCGCCCACGAACACCTGGAAGGCGTTCGGCAGAGAGGAATCCCCCTTGCCCATGTACTGGAAGCTCAGCCGGCTGTCGCCATCGAGGTTGAGGTAAGCGCCCAGCCACCCCGAGGTGCCCCAGTTGGGCGCGAAGGTCGCGTCAGGGCCCATGCCCGCGCCGGTGGGCCAGCCGCCGGTGGGCACACCCTGCTCGTTGCGTGCCTGCCAGGGAATGCCCGCGCCGGGCCCGCCAGCGCCGTTGGCCCAGGGGTAGACCGAGCCCCCCGGGTCACCGATGTGCTCTTCGCGGGTGGGGCTGGTGTTGGTGATGGTGAGGGTGGACTGCGCCGCGGCAATGCCGGCCGCGCCCATCGCGACAGCGGCCAGGGCGGCCGCCAGGGTCTTGCGTGTGTTGATCATCGAAACCTCCGTGCTGGGTTGGCGACGCCCGACGAGGGCGCCGCGCACCGATGTCCGCAGGTTCCATGCCATACCTGATCGATTCTATTTTTCCCTTTCGGATCAATGGCTTGAAAAGTCTCCTGTGAGTCCGCTGCGGTGTCTCTGTCAAGCCTGCCGACCGGGATTGCGCGGGCTCAATCCCCCGAGTGCCCGCGCCATGAACAGCAGCCCGGTGACACCCACCGCCACCGCCAGCGCCATGCCCACCTGTTGCGCGGTGATCGGCGCGAACCGGAAGAGCTCGCGCAGCGGTGGCCAGCCATAGACCAGCGCGAGCAGCGCGCCCACCGCGGCCGTCACCCACCAAAGCGCCGGGTTGCGCCGCGCCAGCGCGGCAAGCGGCGAGCGCCCGAAGGAGCGGTTGAACACGATCAGTCCGAGATTGGCCAGCACCAGCGCCAGAAAGCCGGTGCCGCGGGCCTGCGCCTCGGGCAGGCCGGTGTGCAGCAGCCACGCTGCCAGGCCTGCCACCGCCGCCAGCACCACCGCGCCCTGCGCGAAGGCGGCGCTCATGTCGGCCAGACCGAAGAGCGGGGCGGCCGGGTCACGGGGCGGGCGCCTCATGGCATCGCGCTCGGCCGGCTCGGCCTCGAAGACGATCGAGCACACCGGGTCGATCACCAGCTCCAGGAAGGCGATGTGCACCGGCGCGAGCATCACCGGCAGGCCGAAGAGCAGCGGCAGCAATGACAGGCCGGCGGTGGGCACATGCACCGACAGCACATAGGCCATGGCCTTGCGCAGGTTGTCGCCGATGCGCCGGCCCAGGCGCACCGCGCGCACGATGGCATCGAACTGGTCATCGAGCAGCACGATGGCCGCGGCCTCGCGGGCCACATCGGTGCCGCGCCCGCCCATGGCGATGCCGATCTGCGCCGCACGCAGCGAGGGCGCGTCATTGACCCCGTCACCGGTCATGGCCACCACCTCGCCGCGCGCCCGGAAGGCCTGGATCAGGCGCAGCTTGTGCTGGGGCGACACCCGCGCGAAGACCCGCACCCGGGCCAGGCGCTCGTGCAGCTGCGCTTCATCGAGCGTATCGAGCTGCGCGCCGGTGAGCACACCCGCTGCCGTGGCAATGCCTGCCTGATCAGCGATTGCCCGGGCAGTGACCGGGTAGTCGCCGGTGATCATGGCCACATCGATGCCGGCAGCGCGGCACTCCCGTACCGCTCCCGGCACCGCGTCGCGCAGGGGGTCGGCCAGGGCCACCAGACCCAGGAAGGCCGGCGCGAAGCCGGCGGGGTCGGCGGGCCAGGGAGCCCCCGACACCGCCCGCGCGGCGGCCACCCCCAGCACCCGCATGCCCTGCGCGGCCAGCGCGTCGGCCTGCGCGAGCACCGCGGCGCGCTCATCGGGGCCAAGCCCGCACAGCCCGAGCACCGCCTCGGGCGCGCCCTTGATCGCCACCTGGCACTGCGCCTCGCCGGGCCGCTGCCAGACATGGGTCATCGCCGGCACGGCCGGGGTGAGCGGGTATTCATGCACCAGCACCGCGTCGGGCACGCGCCAGGGCGCATCGGCCCGGGCGAAGCGCTCGCCCAGGGCATGGAAGGCGTTCTCCATCGGGTCGAAGGCCTCGGCCTCGCAGGCGAGGATGCCCTGGCCGAGCAGCGGACGCAGGGCCTCGGGGAGCTCGGGCGATGACGCATCGTCAGGCGGCAGCAGCCCGCCCTGCGCCTGCGTCTGCGCGTCGCGCCAGCTGAGCGCCCTGCCCTCGCCCCAGCCCACCAGCGCCATGATCCGCATGCGGTTGTGGGTGAGCGTGCCGGTCTTGTCGGTGCACAGCAGCGTGGCCGCGCCCAGCGCGCCGATCGCCGCGGCGCGACGCGTGAGCACCCGCTGCCCCGAGAGCCGATGTGCGCCCATCGCCATGAAGACCGTCAGGATCATCACGAACTCCTGCGGCAGCATGGCCATGGCCAGCGAGATGCCGGCCAGCACGCCGCCCAGCCAGTCGCCGCGGGTGAGCCCCCAGGCCAGCACCACCACCGCGCTGAGCAGCAAGCCCAGCACCGAGAACACGCGCACCAGTCGCCGGATCTGCAGCGACAGCGGCGTGGGCTGCTCGGGCAGTTCGGCCAGCGCGCGGCCGATGCGGCCGAGCTCGGTGTGCGCCCCGGTGGCGCTCACCTGCGCCAGGCCCCGTCCGCGCACGATCATCGCGCCGCTGTACACCCAGGGCAGGTCATCGCCGCCCGGCGCGCAGGCAGGCTCGGCCTCGCGCCCCGCACGCTTGCGCACCGGCACCGCCTCGCCCGTGAGCAGGGACTCATCGGCCTGCAGGTCATTGGCCTCGAGCAGCAGCGCATCGGCCGGCACCCGATCGCCTTCGGCGAGCAGGATGACATCGCCGCGCACCAGCTCCCGGCCGGCCACCCGCAGGCGGCGTCCGCCGCGCAGCACGAGCGCGCGCGGGCTGCTGAGGTCTCGCAGGGCTTCCAGGACGCGCTCGGTGCGGCGCTCCTGCACCAGGGTGATGGACACCGTGATCAGCACGAAGGCCAGCAGCATGGCGGCCTCGGCCCGATCGCCCAGGGCCAGGTAGACCAGACCCGCGGCCAGCAGCAGCT
Organism: Quisquiliibacterium sp.; assembly: GCF_982640115.1. Taxonomy (NCBI): domain Bacteria; kingdom Pseudomonadati; phylum Pseudomonadota; class Betaproteobacteria; order Burkholderiales; family Burkholderiaceae; genus Quisquiliibacterium; species Quisquiliibacterium sp. Next base: position 3,268 of record NZ_CEXFHW010000141.1, read on the forward strand.
GGACCATGGGTTCGCGCGCGACCTCGCCGGCGATGCGCAGCCAGCCGCGCCGCCGGGTCTGCGGCAGTTCGTTGGGCCCCTCGGCGGCCAGGCGCTCGGCCGCCGCCTGATCGCTCAGGCCGTCAGCGATGGAGGCAGGCGGCAATCCCTGAAGCTCATGTACGGTTCCTTCGTCGGGCACGCAGGCCCGGCACGCCGAGCGCGCCCAGGGCCACGCAGATCAGCGCCATCGTACCCGGCTCGGGCACCGTGCTCACCCGTACGCCCAGGTCCTGGAAATCGCGGTCATGGACATCGAGCTGGTCGGTGAGGGCCACATAGGCAACCGTTCCGGTGTTCTGGTACGGGCCCGGGGCGAGATAGGGATCGAGGCCTACGAAGTAGCCCGGGCCGATCAGGGTATTGACCGGATTGCTCTGGCCATCGTTGGTGAGGATGATGCCGGGCCCGGTCACATAGCGGAACGGCAGCAGCCCGGCCTGGAACGGGAAGACGAACTCGTTGACGCCCGGCGTGCACACCGGCTGCGTGGGCGCCGCGCCCGAGGCGCCGCAGGGAGCGATATCGGTGCTGAAGAGCATGGTCCACACCCCGCCCACGTACACCTCGAAGATGTTCAGGAAGATCGAGTCGCCCTTGCCCATGTACTGGAACCTGACATGACTGTCGGCATCCAGGTTCAGGTAGGCCCCCAGCCAGCCGGCGGTACCCCAGTTGGGCATGAAGACCGGGTCCAGGGCCATGCTGGGCCCGGTAGGCCAACCCGAGGTGACATTGTTCTGCGCATCGCGCACCTGCCAGGGCACACCCGGACCGACGCCGATCGTGCCGTTGGTCCAGGGGAACACCGAGGCGCCGGGGTCGCCGGTTTCCTCGGTGCGCGACGGGCTGGTGTTGGTGATGGTGAGCGTGGCCTCGGCAGCGGCGAGTCCGCTCGCGCTCAGGGCAACGGCAGCCAGGGCGGTGGCGATCAGCTTGCGGGGATTCATGGCGTTCTCCGGGTGAGTGACAGGGCTGGCAGGCCTTGCCTGACACGGCACCGCAGGTTCCGTGCCCGCCCTCGCCCACCGGCAATAAGGCCGCGAAATCAGCGGCTTGCGTGCGCCGCCCGCGGCCGGCCCCGCGGTGGCTGTCAAACCGGCCGACGCGGATTGCGCAGGCGCAATCGGCACCGACACACGCGCGTGGTCTGCCCGCGCCGCGGTCCGGAATGCCACCGCGTGCCGGGCCTGCGGTTTTGCGCCGGGCCGCGCCTGGGGTAGAAAGCGGGATCGCATCCACGCAGGCAGCACGCCCCATGTCCGCCCAACCCGATGCCGGTCCCGACTGGCGAGAGCAGGTCTTCGAGGTCTTCCGGCGCAATGCCATCCGGCAGGTGGCCTATGTGCCCGACGCCGGCCACGCCGCGCTCATCCGCATGGCCCATGCCGACCCCGACATGCGCGCCTATCCGCTCACCACCGAGGAGGAAGGCGTGGCCGCAGTCTGCGGCGCCTGGCTGGGTGGGGAGCGTGCCGCGCTGCTGATGCAGAGCAGCGGCGTGGGCAACTGCATCAACATGCTCAGCCTGATCGAGAACTGCCGCTTCCCGCTGCTGATGCTGGTGACCATGCGCGGCGAATGGGCCGAGTTCAACCCCTGGCAGGTGCCGATGAGCCGGGCCACCCAGACCACGCTGAGCGCCATGGGCGTGACCGTGCGCCGGGTGGACGATGCCGCGCAGATGCCCGAGGCGGTGCAGGCCGCCATCGACGATGCCTTCCTCGCCGAGCAGCCGGTGGCGCTGCTCATCTCGCAGCGGCTGCTTGGCCGCAAGCAGTGGACGAAGTGACCATGGCCGACGCCGCACACACTCCCGCCGCCGGCGGACCCGAACTCGAGCGCCGCGCCGCGGTGGCCGAACTGCTGCGCGATCGCGGCCCACTGCTGGTGGTGAGCGGTCTGGGCTCGCCCACCTATGATCTGGCCGCCGCCGGCGATCACGAGCGCAACTTCTACCTCTGGGGCGCCATGGGTGGCGCGGCCATGATCGGCCTGGGTCTGGCCCTGGCCCAGCCCGAGGTGCCGGTGCTGGTGCTCACCGGTGACGGCGAGCAGCTGATGGGCCTGGGCGCGCTGGCCACCGTGGCCGCGCGCCGGCCGCGCAACCTGGCCATCGTGGTGCTGGATAACCGCCTCTATGCCGAGACCGGCATGCAGGCAAGCCACACCGGCCTGGGTACCGACCTGGCCGGCGTGGGCGCGGCCTGCGGTCTGGCCTGGACCGAGCGCCTGGACAGCCCGCAGGCCCTGCCCGCGCTGCGCGCGCGCATCCATCGCTGCGAAGGCCCCGGCCTGGCCACGCTGCGCATCGCGCAGACCGAGCCGCCGCGGGTGATGCCCTCGCGCGATGGCGTGGCCAACAAGCTGCGGTTCCGGGCCGCGCTGGGGCTGCGCGGCATCTGAGCGTCGCTCACTTTCAACCCAGGCGCAGGGCTGCCACGCCCGCCACCAGCACCGCGGTGCCCAGCACACGCCGCGGCCCGAAGCGCTCGCCGAGCAGCCACACCCCGAGCACCGCCGCGAACAGCACGGAGGTCTCGCGCAGCGCCGCCACCGAGGCCACCGGCGCGCGGGTCATCGCCCACAAGGCGAGGCCGTAAGACCCCAGCGACGCCATGCCGCCGAGCAGCGCGAGCGGCCAGCGCCGCCGGCTGTAGGCGACGATGGCCGCGCGCCCGGCCGCATCGCGCCGCAGCCACACCAGCAGCGGATAGGGCAGCGCATCGAGCACATAGAAGAGCAGCGCGTAGGCGATCGGATTGCCCGAGAGCCGCACCCCGCGTGAATCCACCAGGGTATAGGTGGCGATGATCGCGGCATTGGCCAGCGCGAAGCCCACCGCGGCGCGATGGCCCAGCGCCTCGCCAGGCCGCGCCAGGCCGACCAGCGCCACCCCCAGCCCGATGCCGGCGATGCCCAGCCAGGCCGCCGGCGTGGGCGACTCCTGCAGCAACGCGCCGCTGGCCAGTGCACCCAGCAGCGGCGCCAGGCCGCGCATGATCGGGTAGGTGAGGCCGAGATCCCCATGGCGATACGCACCCGCCAGCGCGAGGTGGTAGCCGACATGGATCAGCGCCGAGGCGCCCACCCAGGGCCAGGAAGCCGGATCGGGCAGGCCCGTGAACAGCAGCAGCGGCAGCGCGACCACACCGGCCAGGGCATGCAGCAGCGCGTTGTCCACCGCCTTGTCGGTGCTGGACTTGACCAGCGCATTCCAGCTCGCGTGCAGCAGTGCACCACCCAGCACCGCCACCATCACCGGCGCGGTGAGCGCGAGGCCGCTTTGCACGCCCTGCATCAGCGCCGAAGCAAGGCCAGCCCGACCAGCATGAAGGGCACACCCACCCAGGCGAGGCGGGCGAGATCGATCCAGCCGCTGGCCGCGGCACCCACCGCCGCGCCGGTGGCGGTACCGACATTGAGCAGCGCCGAGTTCAGCGACATCAGCACCGGCGTGTCAGCCGGCGAGAGCGCGGCCAGCCGCGCCTGCTGCACCGGCATCAGCCCGAAGCCCGACGCGCCCCAGGCCGCCAGCGCGGGCAGCAGCAGCGCCGGCGTGCCCGCGGTGAAGGGCACCGCGATCATGCTGAGCAGGAACACCACGGCGAGCAGCCGCAGCGCACCCGGCACGCCGAGCCGATCGGCCAGCGCGCCGCCCGCCACCGTGCCGAGCAGGCCCGCCACACCCACCGTGGACAGCGTGGCCGAGACCCGCCCCGGGCTCATCGGCCCCAGGGCCTGCAGCACCGGGCCGATGTACGAGAAGGTGCAGAAGATGGCCGCGCCGATCAGCGGGGTGAGCGCCAGGGCGGTGAGCACATCGGCGCGGCGCAGCAGCGCGCCCAGGCCCCGCCAGCCGGTGGACGGCGTGCGCAGCGCAGCCGGCAGGCGCAGCAACAGCATCACCAGCAGCACCGCGGCCGCAGCGGCCATGACCAGCAGCGGCACCCGCCACGACGTGACCGAGGCCAGCCAGGTGCCCGCCGGCAGGCCGATCACGAAGCTCAGGCTCACCCCGAGATAGACCAGCGACAGCGCCCGCGCGCTGCGCTCGGGCGGCGCCAGCGCCACGGCCAGCGCCGCGGCCAGCGCCGCGAACAGGATGCCCGCGCCGGTGAGCGCGCGGCCCAGCAGCAGCACCGGCAGCGAACCGGCCAGCCCGCTGACGAGCGCGCCCGCCACCGAGAGCAGCAGCGCCAGCGCCACCGCGCGACGCCGTGGCCAGTGGCCGGTGAGCACCACCAGCAGCGGCGCCACCACGGCCGCCGCCAGCGCATACACCGTCATGGCCTGACCGGCCGCCGCGATGCCCACGCCGAGCTCGGCCGCCATCGGCGCAAGCAGCCCGGCGACCACGAAGGCGCCGGTGCCGAGCACGAGGTTGGTGATCGCGAAGAGCGCGAGCGTGAGGGCCATGAACAGAGGGTGCCCGAGCGGGCTCGGGCGGGCAATGGCTCGGCCGGTGAGCACCCCGGCCGTGCGGGCCGGGGCGCGCTCTGGCGCTCAGCCCGCCGCGCGCGCGGCGAGGCGCATGCTCAGGCCCACCGGGGTCATGGTGAAGGAGAGCTTCTCGGCGGCGGGCTGGCCATCGGGGGTCTCGACCGCCTTCACATCGAAGCAGCCAAGCAGCACCGTCATGGCCATCTTCATCTCGAGCAGCGCCAGGTAGCGGCCCGGGCAGATCCGCGGCCCGGCGCCAAAGGGCATGGAGATGCGCTTGGCGGCATTGGCCTGCGAGCCCGGCCCGCCCTCGCTCAGCCAGCGCTCGGGCATGAAGCGCGCGGCCTGCGGCACGAAGCGCTCGCTGACGCTGTCGCGCCGAAGCATGCTGATGACCACGCCGCCCACCGGCACCCGCACATCGCCCACCACGGTCTCGCGCAGCGCCTCGAGCGGCAGCTGCGGCGCCACCGGCTTCAGGCGCATGGTCTCGTGGGCACAGGCCTCGATGAAGTCGAGCCCGGCCATCTCCTCGAGGGTGGGATGCAGCGGATCGGCCACGCCCTGGCGCACCTCGGCGATGGCCCGGGCGAGCGACTCGGGGTTGAGCCACAGCAGGTGGATCATCCACGCGATGGTGTTGGCGGTGGTGTCCTCGCCGGCCAGCAGCATGGTGAGCACATTGCCGGCGACCTCGAGGTCACTGATGCCGCCGCCCTCGCGCTCGGCGGCCACGATCATGGCCTCGAGCAGGTTCTCGGGATGCTCGCGCAGCTGAGGCCGCGCGGCGATGCGGGCGCGGGCCTTGGCGATGAACTCGTCGACCGCCGCGCGCACCGCGGCCACGCTGCGCTCGAGCTCGCGATCGGCGGCGCTGCGCCACCAGCGCCACACCGGCAGCGGCGACATCATGCGGCGATAGAGCGCCGGGAAGATCTTGTCGAGATGACGCTGGATGACATCGGCATCGGATTCGAGCGTGTTCACCTCCACCCCGAAGGCCAGGCCGGCGATGGTGTCCACGGTGTAGCGCATCAGGTCGGCCTGCAGGTCGATGGCCTGCGCGCCGGCCGTGGCCTTCTGCCAGCGCCCGGCCAGACGCTGCGACACCCGGCACATGGAGGGGAAGTAGCCCTTCACATGGGCCGGGTCGAAGCCCGCCATGACCATGCGGCGCTGACGCTTCCAGGTCTCGCCGTTGGCGCCGAACACGCCCGGCAGCAGGCCCATCTCGGCGCCGATGATCTCCAGCAGCCGCGTGCGCCGGAAGCCATCGGGCCGGTCGCGCAGCACGGTGGCCACCACCTCGTGATCGGCCACCACCAGCACCGGGCGCGGGCCCATCTGCAGCCGGAAGTACGGGCCATACTGCCGGCACCACTGCTCCACCTGCAGATGGAAGCGCGGCGCATCGAGCTGCAGCAGGTTGCCCACCACCGGCCAGGCGCGCGGGCCGGGCAGCTGGGCCAGTTCGCGCAGGGCGCGCGGCGCGGCGGCCTGGGCATCGGGCGCCGGCGAGGCGGCGGGGGCGTCGGGCGTGGGGGTGGCGGTGTCCATGCGGCCGATGGTAGATCACTTTCGGGCCGATCCGGCCGACGCCGGCTCACGCCAGGGGCCGGCGCGATTGACAAGCCGCGCCCAGGCACTAACCTCGACCCGGAACCGCCCCGCCACCCTCCCCGAGGAGACAGCCGATGAGCGCAGTGATGGTCGATTACGGAGACCAGGAGGCGGCCATGCGCGCCTACCTGGCCGAAGGCCGCGAACGGGCCTATGCCCTGGGCAACCGCGGCCCGGTGCGCTACGACGCGCAAGGCCGCGTCCACCCCGACATCCTCGCCGCCTACTGGCGCTGCGGCTTCTATGTGTTCGAGGGCGTGCTCAAGGCCGACGAACTCGCCGACATCGAGGCCGACTTCAAGGACATCATGGATCGGCTGCCGGCCCACCGCGGCAGTCCGCTCGACCGCCATGGCCGCCCCGCGCTCGCCGCCGACTGCTCCGCGCCCACCCTGATGTGGTCGCGTCCGCTGGGCGACCCGGTGGGCGGCACGCGCGCCGCCAATGGCCGCCATCCGGTGAAGATGTTCGAGCCCTCCGCCGCGCCGGGCGCGCCCGAGGAGGTGGTCTATCTCATCCTCGGCACGCTGCAGTTCTCCGATGCCGCGCTGCGGGTCTACGGCCACCCCGACCTGCTCGCGGTGGCCGCCGCGGTCAATGGCGATGACTTCGTGCCCTTCAACGAGGCCTTCTTCATCAAGGAGCCAGGCCTGGGCGCCTCGGTGGCCTGGCACCAGGACGGCGTCACCCACTGGGACTCGCCCGACCTCGACCCCGGCACCCACGGCTTCAATTTCATGGCCCAGCTCTACGGCTGCACCCCGGCCAACGGGTTGTGGGTGGTGCCGGGCTCGCACAAGCTCGGTCGTGCCGACATCCGCGCCATGGCCCGCGCGGCCGGCTCCGACCGCCTGCCCGATGCCGTGCCGCTCATCTGCGCGCCCGGCGATGTGGCCATCACCAACCGGCAGACGGTGCACGGCTCCTTCGCCAACACCAGCCCCGACTGGCGGGTGACGGTCAATTTCGGCTTTCACCGTCGCCGCTCGGTGCTTGGCGTGCGCACCACCGGCACCCTTCACGCGGCCGAGGCCTTCTACGACGAGGCCCGCATCCGCGAGCGGGCGCGGGCGATCGGCCTGGGCATCGCCGCGCGCCGGCAGCGCTTTCCGCACGAGAAGCCCTTCGTGTACCAGCCCCACGCGCAGGCCGGCGAGACCTTCACCTGGGATGCGCAGGCCCGCGCCTCGCTGAAGGACTACAACCTGCTCGACCTGAGCATCTGAGCGACGC
>NZ_CEXFHW010000142.1:0-10552 GCF_982640115.1 Quisquiliibacterium sp.
CGATCCCGACAAGGAAAAGGATCCGGTCCGCCGCGAGGGCATGGAGCGTGCGCTGCAATACATGGGGCTCACCCCGAACACGCCGGTGGAGTCCATCCGCATCGACAAGGTCTTCATCGGCTCCTGCACCAACTCGCGCATCGAAGACCTGCGGGCTGCAGCGTCGGTGGTGCGCGGTCGCCGCAAGGCCGACACTGTAAGGCTCGCACTGGTGGTGCCGGGCTCGGGGCTGGTCAAGCGCCAGGCCGAAGCCGAAGGGCTCGACCGGGTCTTCCGGGACGCCGGCTTCGAGTGGCGCGAGCCGGGCTGCTCCATGTGCCTGGCCATGAACGCCGATCGGCTCGAGCCGGGCGAGCGCTGTGCCTCCACCTCCAACCGCAACTTCGAGGGGCGGCAGGGCAATGGCGGCCGCACCCACCTGGTCAGTCCGGCCATGGCTGCTGCGGCGGCGCTGGCCGGGCATTTCGTCGACATCCGTCGGGCCTGAGTCCGGAGATCGTCCCATGCAAGCCCTCACCGTGCACCGCGGCCTGGTCGCCTTCCTCGATCGTGCCAATGTCGACACCGACGCCATCATTCCCAAGCAGTTCCTGAAGTCGATCAAGCGCACCGGCTTCGGTCCCAACCTGTTCGACGAGTGGCGCTACCTTGACCGGGGCGAGCCGGGCATGGACAACAGCCGCCGCCCCTTGAACCCCGATTTCACCCTGAATCAGCCGCGCTTTCGCAACGCCTCGGTCCTGCTGGCGCGCAAGAATTTCGGCTGCGGCTCCTCGCGCGAGCACGCCCCCTGGGCCCTCGAGGACTACGGCTTTCGCGTGATCCTGGCGCCGTCCTTCGCCGACATCTTCTTCAACAACTGCTTCAAGAACGGGCTGCTGCCCATTCGTCTCACCGAGACTGAAATCGACTGGCTCTTCCACGAGGTGGCGGCCTTCCCGGGCTTCGAACTGGTGATCGATCTGCCCGCCCAGACGGTGTCCACGGCCGATGGCTCGCGGCGCTTTGCCTTCGAGATCGATCCGTTCCGCAAGTACTGCCTGGTCAACGGGTTCGACGAGATCGGCCTCACCCTGCGGCACGCCGACCGGATCCGCGAGTTCGAGGCCCGGCGCCTGGGCGAGCAGCCCTGGCTGAGCCGTACCCTGGCCGGTTGAATCCGGCCCATCCACGCGCCCCGACGCAACCCGGCATCGCCCTGGCGAGGCCGGTCTCCGATGGAGAGAGTCCCCATGAAGATTGCTGTTCTGGCCGGCGACGGCATCGGCCCCGAGATCACCGCGCAGGCGGTTCGCGTCCTGCAGGCGCTTGCCGCCGGCGGGCTCGACATCACCCTGGAAAGCGCGCTGGTCGGCGGCGCGGCGGTCGATGCCTGCGGTGATCCGCTTCCGGCCGAGACCCTGCGGGTGTGTGAATCCGCCGACGCGATCCTGTTCGGCGCGGTGGGTGGGCCGCGCTACGACACCCTGCCCAGGGCGCAACGCCCCGAGCAGGGGCTGCTGCGCCTGCGCAAGCACTTCGATCTCTTCGCCAATCTTCGTCCGGCCGTGGTCTATCCCGAGCTGGCCCATGCCTCCACCCTCAAGCCCGACGTGGTGGCCGGCCTCGATCTGCTCATCCTGCGCGAGCTCACCGGCGACATCTACTTCGGCCAGCCCCGCGGCATCCGCACCACCGAGAGCGGCGAGCGGGAAGGCTTCGACACCATGCGCTACACCGAGAGCGAGATCCGCCGCATCGCGCACGCCGCCTTCCAGGCAGCGCGCAAGCGCGCCGGCCGGGTCTGCTCGGTGGACAAGGCCAATGTGCTGGAAACCACCCAGTTCTGGCGTGATGTGGTCACCGAGGTGCACCGCGAGTACCCCGATGTGGCGCTGTCGCACATGTATGTCGACAACGCGGCGATGCAACTCATCCGCAACCCCAAGCAGTTCGATGTGATCGTCACCGGCAACATGTTCGGCGACATCCTGTCCGACGAAGCCTCGATGCTCACCGGCTCGATCGGCATGCTGCCCTCGGCGTCGCTCAACGCGAAGGGCTTCGGCATGTATGAGCCCATCCATGGATCGGCGCCGGACATCGCCGGCCGCGATGTGGCCAATCCCCTGGCCACCATCCTGTCGGCCGCCATGCTGCTGCGCTACTCGCTCGACCAGCCGGCCGCCGCCGACCGGGTCGAGGCGGCGGTGCGTCGCGTGCTCGCGCAGGGACTGCGCACCGCCGACATCGCCGACGCGGGTGCGCCGACCATCGGCACCCGTGCCATGGGTGACGCGGTGCTCGCCGCGATGGTCTGACACGGCACGCTTTCAGGAGAACTCATCATGGCAATGAAGGTTGGTCTGGTCGGCTGGCGTGGCATGGTCGGCTCGGTGCTCATGCAGCGCATGCGCGAGGAGGGCGATTTCGCCCTGATCGATCCGGTGTTCTTCAGCACCTCCAATGTCGGCGGCCCCGCGCCCCTGGGCGGTGCGCCCTTGCAGGATGCGCGATCGATCCCGGCGCTGGCCACCATGGACACCATCATCACCTGCCAGGGCGGTGACTACACCACCGAGGTGTTCGCGCCGCTGCGTGCGGCGGGCTGGAAGGGCCACTGGATCGACGCTGCCTCCACCCTGCGCATGAAGGACGACGCCCTGATCATCCTCGATCCGCTGAACGAGCAGGTGATTCGTGACGGCCTGCGCCGAGGCATCCGCAACCACATCGGCGGCAACTGCACGGTCAGTCTGATGATGATGGCCCTCAATGGCCTCATCCGGGCGGGCGCCATCGAGTGGATCACCGCCATGACCTACCAGGCGGCCTCGGGCGCCGGGGCGCAGAACATGCGGGAGCTGCTCACGCAGATGGGCTCGGCCCACGCCGCGGCTGCCGACCTGCTCGCCGACGAAGGTTCGGCCATCCTCGATATCGACCGCCTGGTGTCGGCGCGCCTGCGCTCGCCGGCGTTCCCCACCACCCACTTTGGCGCGCCGCTGGCGGGCAGCCTCATTCCCTGGATCGACAAGGATCTCGGCAACGGCATGTCCCGCGAGGAGTGGAAGGGCGATGCCGAGTGCAACAAGATTCTCGGGCTGGGCGCCGCCGACCCCGGGCGCATCCCGGTCGAGAGCCTGTGTGTGCGCATTGGCGCCATGCGCTGCCACAGTCAGGCGCTCACCATCAAGCTGCGCAAGGATCTGCCCCTGGCCGAGGTCGAATCGCTGATCGCCGGGGGTAATCCCTGGGTGCGTTTCGTGCCCAACAACCGCGAGGACAGCATGCGCGCCCTCAGCCCCGCAGCCGTCAACGGCAAGCTCGAGATCGCGGTCGGTCGGGTGCGCCGACTCACCATCGGAGAGGGCTTCTACAGCGCCTTCACGGTGGGCGATCAGCTGCTCTGGGGGGCGGCCGAGCCGCTGCGCCGGATGCTGCGCATCCTCCTGGACTGACGCCAGGCGGGCTCGCCGCCCGGCCGTGTCGCGCCAACGCCTCGCGCGAGCACGGCCGTGGCGCCGGGCGCCGAAGAGTCCTCCCGGCGGTCGGGTGCTGCCACCCGTCCTCCTCGGGCTGGCGATGGCGATGGCCTCGGGGTAAACCTTCTGCAGTGAGTTAACTTGCTGGCATAAGTGTCTGATGCTAGTCTCGAAATCTTGAAAAGTGCCCCGGGGAGTGCAGTGGCTGCCGACCTTCATCCAGGCCGCCGCGGGCGGTTTCATCTTGCCCGACGGCCTCTGTCCGTGGCCATCGCCGCGTCGCTGTTGTCGCTGGCTGGCGCGGCCTGGTCGGCCGGGCTTGGCCGTCTTACCATCCAGTCGGCCCTCGGCCAACCGCTCGCGGCCGAGGTCGAGATCACGGCCCTGAGCCGGGAAGAGTCCGCCACCCTCAACGCCCGGCTTGCCTCGCCCGAGGCCTTCAAGCTGGCCGGTCTCGAGTACAACCCCGCCCTGGCCAACCTCCGGTTCGCCATCGATCGGCGCCCCGATGGGCGCGCGGTGATCCGGGTGAGTTCCACGCAGCCGGTCAACGAGCCCTTCATCGACATGCTTGTCGAGCTCACCTGGGCGTCGGGCCGCTTCGTCCGCGAGTACACCTTCCTGCTCGACCCGCCCGAGCTGCGCGCCAACCGCCAGACGGTCGAAGGCGGCGCGGTGCAGGTGAATGTCGGCGTGGCCGGTGCGGCGGCTTCGCCGGCGGCGACCCCTGCGCCGGCGGCCGCGCCTGCACCGGCGGCTGCACCGGGGCCGGTCGCCGCGACGCCTGCGCCGGCGCCTCAGCCCGCCGAATCGGCCGAGCCCGGATCGCGCGCTGCGCGTCCCGCCGCAGCGCCAGGCCGCGCGGCAGCCCCCGCAGCGGCGCCGGCGGCGGTCCCCGCTGCGGCTGACGCCGCGAGCGGCGGCGACAAGATCCAGGTCAAGCGTGGCGATACCCTGGGCGGCATTGCCGGCCGCGTGCGCCCGCCTGCCGCCAGCATCGAGCAGACCCTCGCTGCGCTGTATGAAGCCAATCCGCAGGCCTTCGCCGGCAGCGTCAACCGCCTGAAGGCCGATTCCACCCTCACGGTACCGCCATCAGCCGACATCGTCGGCTATGACGCCGCCAAGGCGCGCGAACTCCTGCTTGGGCAGTCAGCCGACTTCTCCTCGTACCGCTCGCGGGTCGCCGCTGCCGCTCCCGAGGTGGCCGGTGAGAAAGCCGGCCAGTCGGGTGCCGGCAAGGTCGGCGCCAAGGTCGAGGATCGCTCGGCCGCCACCAGCCAGGATCAGCTGCGCATCTCCAAGTCGGGGACACCGGCCGCCAAGGGCTCCGCCAGCGGCGGGGTCGGCCAGGCAAACGCCGAGCAGACCGCCGCCCGCGAGGCCGCGCTCAAGGAGTCTCAGGCCCGTGTGGCCGAGCTCGAGAAGAATGTGGCCGATCTGCAGAAGCTGATCGACCTGCGCAGCCGCCAGCTTGCCGAACTGCAGAAGCAGGCCGAGGCGGGTCGCCCGCCAGCCGACAAGCCGCCTGCGGAGGCTGCCAAACCGGCGACCCCACCCGCAGACACCGCCTCACCAGCGCCTGATGCCGGGGCCAAAGCCGCCGACGCGGCGCCGGCCCCTGCGCCCGCGCCGGCTGCGCCTCCGGTCGTTGCCAAGTCTGCGCCGCCCCCGCCGCCCGCCGAGCCCAGCCTGGTCGACGAACTCCTGGACAACCCGTTCGCGCTGCCCGCGCTGGGCGGTGTGCTTGCGCTGGGCGCGGGTTACGGATGGTTCGCCATGCGTCGTCGGCGCAAGGCCGCCGAGGCCGAGGACAACCTGATCGGCGGCGAGGCGCTGTCACCCAACTCGCTTTTCGGATCCACCGGCGGGCAGAGCGTCGACACCAGCACCGCGTTCGGCACCGCCAGCCCGGAGACCGGCGTGGATGTCCAGGCCACCGAGGTCGATCCGATCGCCGAGGCCGAGGTCTACATCGCCTACGGCCGTGAGGCTCAGGCCGAGGAGATCCTGCGCGAGGCCCTGCGCAAGCAGCCCAGGCGCCAGGCCATCCGCGCCAAACTGCTCGAGATCTACGCGGGGCGCAAGGATGTCGCCTCGTTCGGCGAACTTGCGGCCGAGATGCACGAGATGACCGGCGGTCAGAACGAGGAGTGGCCGAAGGTTGCGGCGATGGGCCTGGCGCTCGATCCCGAGAACCCGCTCTATTCCGGTCAGGCGGGCGCACCCGCGGAGGGCGAGCCGGCGGAAGGGCTCTTCGAGCAGGAGTCGCTCGACGACCGCCTCGAGCCCGGCCCGACGCTGGCCGCACCGCAGGCGGAACCCGAGCCCGAGCCCGAGCCTGCGCTCGACTTCGACCTCGAGCTCGAAGACACCAAGATCAACCCGCCCACCGACCTGCAGAAGGCGGTCGACGGCAAGTTCGATCTGCCTGATCTCGACCTCGAGCCGCCCACGGTGGCTGCGCCGGCAGAGCCGCCGTCGCTCGATCTCGATCTCGGCCCGCTGGGGGGGGCTGAGGCCCGTCCCGACTCCGAGGTGGCGGTGCAGGAGCCCGAAGACGTGATCCGCTGGCAGGAGATGGGCACCAAGCTCGATCTCGCCTCGGCCTACGAGGAGATCGGCGACAAGGAAGGCGCGCGGGAACTTCTCGACGAGGTTCTCAAGGCCGGCGACGCTGATCAGAAGCGGCGCGCCCGGGAGATGCTGGACCGGCTCTCCTGAGCCCCCAGGCCCCGATGTCGGCCACGCGGATTGCGCTGCGGCTGGCCTATGACGGGGCCGCCTTCCAGGGGTGGCAGACCCAGCCGGGCGGTCTGGCAGCCCAGGATGGGCTGGAGCGGGCGCTGGCGCGGGTTGCCGGTCATCCGGTGGCCACGATCTGCGCCGGTCGCACCGATGCTGGCGTGCATGCCCTTGCGCAGGTGGTCCACTTCGACACCATCGCTTCGCGTCCGCTCGGCGCCTGGATCCGCGGGGTCAATGCCCATCTGCCGGAAGGCCTTGCGGTGCAGCATGCGGTGGTGGCGCCGCCCGATTTCCATGCCCGCTTCCATGCATCGCGCCGTCAGTACCGCTACCTGATCCGTCGCGCACCCACCCGCCATCCGCTCTGGGCGGGGCGTGCTGCCTGGGTGCACAGACCGCTCACCGTGTCGGTGATGCGCGAGGCCGCTGCATCGCTGATCGGCGAGCACGACTTCAGCGCCTTCCGCTCCTCGCAATGCCAGGCGCGCTCACCGGTGCGCCGGCTCGAGCGGGTCGATCTCATCGAGCAGGATGAACTGCTGGTCATCGATCTGCGCGCCAACGCCTTCCTGCATCACATGGTGCGCAATCTGGTGGGCTCGCTCGTGTGGGTGGGCATGGGGCGCCGCCCACCCGGCTGGCTGGCATCGGTGCTTGTCAGTCGCGACCGCAGGCTGGCTGCGCCCACCATGGCTGCCCAGGGGCTTTACCTTTCCGGGGTAGAGTACCTCTCACTCAGCGACATCGGCTCCTGGCCGCCGCTTCCGCCCTTCTGATCGTTCAGCGGGCCCGGTGGCCGCTCCGCGCCGATCGCCCACCTGCCTGCCCCCCGCCGTGTCCCGAACCCGCGTCAAATTCTGTGGCCTGGTCCGCCCCGCCGATGTCGACGAGGCGGTCCGTCTCGGTGTCGATGCGGTGGGTTTCGTCTTCTACGCGCGCAGCCCCCGAGCCCTCGATGCCGATGCCGCTCGCAGCCTTCGGCGGCGACTGCCCTCCTGGGTGTCGGCGGTGGGCCTGTTCGTCAATGAGCTTCCGCAGCGGGTTGCCGACACGGTGGCAGCCGTCGGTCTCGATGTGGTCCAGTTCCACGGTGACGAGAGCCCGGCGCAGTGCGCACTCAGCCTGCCGTCGGGGCTGCCTTTCTGGCGCGCCGTGCGCATGCGAGGGCCCTCCGATTTGCTAGAATCCGCAGGTTCGTTCGGGGCAGCGGAGGCTTTTCTGGTCGATGCATACACCGAGGGCTTTGGCGGCAGTGGTCAGCGCTTCAACTGGTCGTGGCTGCCGGCATCCAGGGCCTTCCGCCTCGTGCTGTCCGGCGGCCTGAACCCGCAAGGGGTGGGCGATGCCATCGTGCAGGTCAGGCCCGACATGGTCGATGTCTCCAGCGGCATCCAGGGGCCCGATCCCCGCACCAAAGACCCGGCCCTCATGGCCGCATTCATGGCAGCGGTCATGCAGGCCGACGCCCGTCTCTCAACCCCTGACGTCATCGGCTCCCGTCCATGAAACCCTACGATCTTCCCGATGCGCGCGGCCATTTCGGCCCCTACGGCGGCATCTTCGTCGCCGAAACCCTCATGCACGCGCTGGAAGAGCTGCGGCTTTCCTATGAGCGCTACCGCGACGACCCTGAATTCGTCGCCGAGTTCCGCGATGAACTCGAGCACTTCGTCGGCCGGCCCAGCCCGATCTACCACGCCCGGCGCTGGTCGGCCATGCTCGGCGGCGCCCAGATCTACTTCAAGCGCGAAGACCTCAATCACACCGGCGCGCACAAGATCAACAACACCATCGGCCAGGCGCTGCTCGCGCGCCGCATGGGCAAGCCGCGGGTCATCGCCGAGACCGGCGCCGGCCAGCACGGCGTGGCCACCGCCACCATCGCCGCGCGCTACGGCATGAAGTGCGTGGTCTACATGGGCAGCGATGATGTCGTCCGCCAGGCCCAGAATGTCTATCGCATGAAGCTGCTCGGCGCCGAGGTGGTGCCGGTCGAGTCGGGCAGCCGCACCCTGAAAGACGCGCTGAACGAGGCCATGCGCGACTGGGTCACCAATGTCGAGGACACCTTCTACATCATCGGCACGGTGGCCGGCCCGCATCCCTATCCGATGATGGTGCGCGACTTCCAGTCGGTGATCGGCATCGAGTGCCGCAACCAGATGCCCGAGCGGGCAGGGCGCCAGCCCGACTATGTGGTGGCCTGCGTTGGCGGCGGTTCCAACGCCATCGGCATCTTCCACCCCTACCTCGATGTGCCCGGCGTGCGTCTGGTGGGTGTCGAGGCCGGCGGCGAGGGGCTGCACACCGGTCGCCATTCCGCCTCGCTCACCGCCGGCATTCCGGGGGTGCTGCACGGCAATCGCACCTATCTGCTGCAGGACGAGAACGGCCAGATCGCCGACACCCACTCGGTCTCGGCCGGCCTCGACTATCCGGGTGTGGGGCCCGAACACGCCTGGCTGAAGGACAGCGGGCGGGCCACCTACGTGCCGATCGACGACGAGGAAACCCTCAAGGCCTTCCATGACTGCTGCCGCATCGAGGGCATCATTCCGGCCCTCGAGTCCAGCCACGCGCTGGCGTACGCCGCCAAGCTCGCGCCCACGCTCGCGAAGGACAAGATCATCCTGGTCAATCTGTCCGGCCGTGGCGACAAGGACATGCACACCGTGGCGCTGCGCGCCGGCCAGAGCGCCTGAGGACTGCCCATGACCCGCATCCAGGCGGCCTTCGAGCGGCTTCGCGGCCAGGGCCGCAAGGCGCTGGTGCCCTACATCACCGCCGGCTTCCCCGAGCGCGGTCTCACCGTGCCGATCATGCATGCCCTGGTGGCGGGCGGGGCTGACATCATCGAACTCGGCGTCCCGTTCTCCGATCCGATGGCCGATGGGCCCACCATCCAGCGCTCCAACGAGCGTGCGCTCGCGCTCGGTGTGGGGCTCGGTGATGTGCTCGGGCAGGTGCGCGAGTTTCGCCAGACCGATGCCGGCACGCCGATCGTTCTCATGGGCTACGCCAATCCCATCGAACGCATGGGCGCGGAACGCTTTGCCGATGCGGCCCGCGAGGCCGGCGTCGACGGCGTGATCGTGGTCGACTATCCCCCCGAGGAGTCCAGCGCGTTCGCGCAGGTGGTGTCGGCACGCGGCATCGATCCCATCTTCCTGCTGGCGCCCACCTCCACCGAGCAGCGCATCGTCGATGTGCTCGCGCTCGCGAGCGGTTATGTGTACTACGTGTCGCTCAAGGGCATCACCGGCGGCACGCTCGATGTCGACGATGTCCGTCGGCGGGTGGGCATGATCAAGGCACGCACCGGCCTGCCGGTGGGCGTGGGGTTCGGCATCCGCGACGGCATCACCGCCCGCGCAGTGGGCGAGGTGGCCGATGCCGTCATCATCGGCACCCGCATGATCCAGATCCTCGACGAGGGTGAGCCCGCGGGTGCGCCGGAGCGCGCCCGCGACTTCACGGCCGGCATCCGTGCAGCGCTCGACGCCCCGGTCGCATCCGCTTCACAGGAGGTTCGCGCATGACCTGGCTCGACAAGCTGCTGCCCCCGCGCATCAAGCGCGCCAGCCTCGGCGCCAAGCGCGTTCCCGAGGGGCTCTGGGTGAAGTGCCCGGCCTGCGATGCGGTGCTCTATGGCGCAGATCTCGAAGGCAGCCTTGGCGTGTGCCCCAAGTGCAGCCATCACCTGCGCATCCGCGCCCGCAGACGCATCGACAGCCTGCTCGACGCCGAGGGCCGCTACGAGATCGGTCAGGAGGTGCTGCCGGTCGATGCGCTGAAGTTCAAGGACAGCCGCAAGTATGCCGAGCGCCTTCAGGAGGCGCTCGAGGCCACCGACGAGACCGATGCCATCGTGGTCGTGGGCGGCGCGATCCGTACGCTGCCGGTGGTGGTCGCGGCCTTCGAGTTCGAGTTCATGGCCGGCTCCATGGGCTCGGTGGTGGGCGAGCGATTCGTGCGCGGCGTGCAGGCGGCCATCGACCAGAAGGTGCCCTTCATCTCGGTGGCGGCCTCGGGCGGAGCACGGATGCAGGAGGGCGTGCTCTCGCTGATGCAGATGGCCAAGACCAGCGCGATGCTCGCCGAACTCGCCGAGCGCCGCCTGCCCTACATCTCGGTCCTGACCGACCCCACCATGGGCGGTGTGTCGGCGAGCTTCTGCTTCCTGGGCGATGTGGTCATCGCCGAACCCAAGGCCCTGATCGGCTTTGCGGGTCCGCGGGTCATCGAGCAGACGGTGCGCGAGAAGCTTCCGGAAGGCTTCCAGCGCGCCGAGTTCCTGCTCGAGAAGGGCGCCATCGATCTCATCATCGACCGTCGCGAGA
>NZ_CEXFHW010000143.1:0-10415 GCF_982640115.1 Quisquiliibacterium sp.
ATCTGCGCCTCGACCTGGCGCTGGCGTAGCGGCTCCTGACGGCGCTCCAGGGAGAGGCGGTCCTCGTCACGGGCACGCAGGGTCTGGGTGATGTCGTCGAGCCGCTGACGCGCGGCCGACAGCGCCAGCTCGGTGCCGGCACGCGCGGCGAGCGCGGCGTCGAGCGCCAGGCGGGTCTCGGCATCGGACAGACTGGCAAGGCGGATCTCGAGAGACTCGGCCTCCTCGCGGCTTTCATGCGCCTGCTGGTCGGCCTGCGCGATGCGCGCCTGCAGCCGCTCGATGCGCGCACCGGCCTCGCGGCGGGCAAAACTGGCTTCCTGCTCGGTGCGCTCGGCGCCACGCACCCGGTCGCGGTGCGCGACGAGCTGCGCCTCGAGGGTTTCGCAGGCCTGGGCGGCGTCCTCCTGGACCTGCTGGTGTTCGGCCAGCTCGGCATCGAGCCGCTCGAAGGCGGCCGACTGCTCTTCGACCGTGGCCGCGGCCTCCTCGAGAAGGGCCGCCACCTCGGCCAGATCCTGCTCGAGCCGGCCACGGGTGAGGCGCGCGCGCTCATGGAGCTGCTCGAGCTTCTGGGCATCGAGCCGCACGGCGGCCAGATCGCGTACGGCGCGGCTGTGCGCCTCGCGGGCCTGGCCAAGCAGGCGCGAGGCCTCGGCTGCCTGCTGCTCGATGCGGCCGGCGCCCGCGCGAGCCTCGTCGGCCAGCAGCTGGCGGGCACGCTGCTCGCGGGCCAGATGTTCGAGATCATGCTGGCGGGCGAGCACACCCTCCTGCGCGGAATCGGCCGCATAGAGCTGCAGCGACTGCGGGCCGACCACATGGCCCTCGCGGGTGACAAGCCGCTGGCCGGCAAGCAGCTCGGCGCTGCGCCCGACCGCGGCCTCGAGCGAGTCGGCAGCCCAGTGGCCATGCAGCCAGTCGGCCAGCACCGCGTGCAGCCCGGCATCGGTCACCCGGATGACCTCGATCAGGGGTCGCATGCCGGCCAGCGGCGCGGCCACCACCGGCTGCACCCGCGGCGACAGGAAGGCGACCTTGGCCGGCGGCGCATCGGCCACCAGCGCGGCCGCCGTCTGCAGCCGACCGATCTCGAGGGCCTCGACCCGCTCGCGGATGATCGACTCGACCGCGGTCTCCCAGCCCTCCTCGATGCGCAGGCGCTGCCAGAGGCGGCCCAGGCTGTCCAGGCCGTGGCGGCTCAGCCAGGGACCGATGCGCGACTGGCTCTGCGCCCGCTCCTGCAGCTGCTTCAGGGCGACGATGCGGGCCTCGACGCGGGTGAACTCGCCCTCGGCGTCGCGCAGGGCCTGCTGGGCCGGCGCGCGGGCCTGCTCGGCATCACGCCAGCGGGTCTCGGCCTCGGTCTGCGCCTGGGCGCAGCGCTCCTCGGTCTCCTCCGCGATGGCCAGTGACTCGCGCACCGCGGCGAGGTCTTCCTCGGGGGGCGACTCGATCTGCGCACGCTCGCCCTGCAGGCGCTCCTGCCGGCGCTGGGCATCGGCGAGCGTGCGCTGGGCGTTGCGCTGGCGCTCGGCGGAAAGCTCGATGGCCTGACGGGTGCCGATCGCCACCGCGCGGGCCTGCTCCAGCCGGGCGCGCGCCTCGCGCACCTGCTGCTCCAGCGGCGCCGTGGCATCGGAGAGCTCGAACAGGCGAGCGGCGAGTTCCTCGGCGCGGGCCTCGGCCTCTTCCAGCGCACTCCGGGCCTCGTCCTGCTCGGCCAGGGCCTGTTCACGGTCCTGACGGGCGCGGGTCTGCCTGACCCGCAGGCCTTCCAGCCGGCCGCCGATCTCCTCCTGCGTGTCGACCACGCGGCGGATGTCGTTCTCGAGACGCACGACCTCGGCATTGGCGGTGTAGTGCGCGGCCTGCGCCGCGTGGACCTCGTCACTCGCAGCATAGTGGGTGCTGCGCAGGGTCTCGAGGGCGGCTTCGAGCTCGCGCAGCTCGGCGAGCGCGCCATCGACCGCGGTCTGGGCCCGGCCTGCCTCCAGCGCCAGCCGCTGCTGCTCGGCGCCGGCCTCGTCGCGCCGCACCAGCCAGAGCATCTGCTGCTTGCGCTCGCGGTCGGCCTCGAACTCGCGGTACTGCCGGGCCACCTCGGCCTGGCGCGAGAGCTTGTCGATCTGGGCATCGAGCTCGCGGCGGATGTCCTCCACCCGGGTGAGGTTCTCGCGGGTGTCGGCCAGCCGATTCTCGGTCTCGCGGCGGCGCTCCTTGTAGCGCGAGATGCCGGCGGCCTCCTCGAGGAAGACCCGCAGGTCTTCAGGCCGGGCCTCGATGATGCGCGAGATGCTGCCCTGACCGATGATGGCGTAGGCCCGCGGCCCCAGCCCGGTGCCCAGGAACAGGTCGTGAACATCCTTGCGGCGGACCGGCTGGTTGTTGATGTAGTAGGCCGACTGGTTGTCGCGGCTGAGCACCCGCTTGACCGCGAGTTCGGCGAAGCTGGACCAGACCCCGCCGATGCGGCCCAGGGAGTTGTCGAACACCAGTTCCACCGAGGCCCGCGAGGCCGGCTTGCGGTCGACCGAGCCCGAGAAGATGACGTCCTGCATCGACTCGCCGCGCAGCTCCGAAGCCTTGGACTCACCCAGCACCCAGCGCACCGCGTCGATGATGTTCGACTTGCCGCAGCCGTTGGGGCCCACCACGCCCACGCGCTGGCCGGGCACCTCGAAGGCGGTGGGATCGACGAAGGACTTGAAGCCCGACAGCTTGATCTGCTTGAGTCGCACGCGCGAAACACCCCGGAGCGATGGGCCCGACAGAAAAGCGAAAAGCCGCGCTGGCGGCTTCGACCCGCCTATAATAGCACCCGCCCACCCAGGCCCCGCCGGTTCCCAGCGAACCCCGCGCGGGGCTTTTGGTTTCAGGGGAGCCCGCCCGCCGGCGGGCGCCGCCCCGCCCGGAAAGCCGTCCGTCCATGCCCTCCAAGCCCAGCCTCAGCCTAGATACCTTCCCCAATCCCGCGCCCGGGCGCGACTACCTCGTCCATCTCGAGGTGCCCGAGTTCACCTGCCTGTGCCCGCTCACCGGCCAGCCGGACTTCGCCACCTTCGTGATCGACTATGTGCCCGACAAGCGCAATGTCGAACTCAAGAGCCTGAAGACCTACATGTGGTCTTTCCGCGACCAGGGCGCCTTCCACGAGGCCGTCACCAACCGCATCACCGACGATCTGGTCGCCGGCCTGGCGCCCCGCTACCTGAAGGTCACCGCGCGCTGGTATGTGCGTGGCGGCATCTTCACCAACGTGGTGGTCGAGCACCGCAAGCGCGGCTGGAAGCCGCCGCAGCGGGTGGACCTGGACAGTTTCCCGCTCCAGTCGAATTTCAGATAGCCAACAATATCAGTCACTTGGAGGGGATTCTTGAACCCTAGACTCAAGACCCTGCAGGCCTATCCTTTCGAGCGCCTGCGCGGTCTGCTCGAGGGGGTCAGCCCCGATCCCGGCCTCACGCCGCTGAACCTGTCGATCGGCGAGCCCAAGCACCCCACGCCCGCACTGATCACCGACGCCCTGATCGGGTCGCTGGCCGGCCTGTCGAGCTATCCGGCCACCGCCGGCTCGCCCGAGCTGCGCCGCGCCCTCGCCGCCTGGCTCACCCGCCGTCATGGTCTGCCGGGGGTCGATGCCCGCCATCAGGTGCTGCCGATCAACGGCAGCCGCGAGGCGCTCTTCGCCTTCGCCCAGACCGTGGTCGATCCGGCCGATGGCGCGCTGGTGGTGTGCCCCAACCCGTTCTACCAGATCTACGAGGGGGCGGCCCTGCTCGCCGGCGCCAGCCCCTGGTATGTCGACCAGAACCCGGCCAATGGCTATCGCTGCGACTGGCAGTCGGTGCCCGAGGCGGTCTGGCGCCGCACCCGGCTGCTCTTCGTGTGTTCGCCGGGCAACCCCACCGGCGCGGTGATGACCCAGGCCGAGTGGGATCTGCTCTTTCGCCTGTCCGACGAACACGGCTTCTGCATCGCCGCCGACGAGTGCTACTCCGAGATCTACCTCGACGAGGCCGAGCCGCCGCTGGGCGCGCTGGCGGCGTCGGTGGCGGCGGGGCGGCCCGACTTCCGGCGGCTGGTGGTCTTCGGCAGCCTGTCCAAGCGCTCGAACGCGCCGGGCATGCGCTCGGGCTATGTGGCAGGCGACGCCGAACTGCTCGCCGCCTTCCTGCTCTACCGCACCTATCACGGCAGCGCCATGAGCCCGCCGGTGCAGCAGGCCTCCATCGCCGCCTGGTCCGACGAGGCCCATGTCGCCGAAAACCGGCGCCAGTACCGCGAGAAGTTCGCCGCACTGCAGCCCCTGCTCGAACCGGTGCTGGGGGTGCAGCGTCCGCAGGCCGGCTTCTACTACTGGGCACGGGTGCCCGGCGGCGATGACGAGACCTTCGTGCGCGAGCTCTACCGGCGCTGCAACGTCCTCACCCTGCCCGGCAGCTACCTCGCCCGCCCGGGGCCCGACGGCAGCAACCCCGGACGCGGTCATGTGCGGCTCGCCCTGGTCGAGCCGCTGGCGGCCTGCGTCGAGGCAGCCGGCCGCATCGTTCGCTTCGTGACCGGCTGAGGCCGGCGCGCTTTCCTGATCAACCCCCTTCGAGAGAACCCGCATGAGTGACCTGCAGACCACCATCGACCAGGCCTGGGAAGGCCGCAACGAGCTCTCCCCCAAGGCCGCCCCCGCCGCCGTGCGCGAGGCGATCGGCCATGTGCTGGCCGAACTTGACGCCGGCCGGCTGCGCGTGGCCGAGAAGCGCAATGGCGAGTGGATCGTGCACCAGTGGATCAAGAAGGCGGTGCTGATGTCCTTCCGGCTGGAAGACAACGCCGTCCTGCCCGCCGGCGGCCTGCAGTTCTACGACAAGGTGCCCACCAAGTTCGCCGACTTCTCGGCGGCCGACTTCGCCCAGGGCGGCTACCGGGTGGTGCCGCCGGCCGTGGCCCGGCGCGGTGCGTTCATCGGCCGAAATGTCGTGCTGATGCCCTCGTATGTGAACATCGGCGCGTATGTCGATGAAGGCACCATGGTCGACACCTGGGCCACGGTAGGGTCGTGCGCCCAGATCGGCCGCAATGTGCATCTGTCGGGCGGGGTGGGCATCGGCGGCGTTCTCGAGCCGCTGCAGGCCAACCCGACCATCATCGAAGACAACTGCTTCATCGGCGCCCGTTCCGAGGTGGTCGAAGGGGTGGTGGTCGAGGAGAACTCCGTGCTGTCGATGGGCGTGTTCATCGGCCAGAGCACCAAGATCTTCGATCGCACCACCGGGCAGGTGCTCTACGGCCGCGTCCCCTCGGGCTCGGTGGTGGTGCCCGGCTCCATGCCTTCGGCCGACGGCCGGGTGAATCTGTATTGCGCGGTCATCGTCAAGCGCGTCGACGCCCAGACGCGGGCGAAGACCGCGATCAACGAGCTGCTGCGCGGCGACTGAGCGCCGGGCGGCACGAGCGAAAGGCGGTCACTCGTGTCGATGATGGAAAAGCTGCTGCGGCTGCTGGCCGAGAAGAAGGGGTCTGACCTCTTCCTGTCGCCCGGGTCGGCAGCCCACATCAAGGTCAACGGCCTGACCGTCCCGATCAACCAGCAGCGCCTCGACCCGGCCGCGGTCATGGCGCTGCTGCGCCAGGTGGTCTCGGAGCGGCACTGGCAGGAGTTCGAGGACCGGCGCGAGCTGAACCTGGGCTACAGCGTGACCGGGGTGGGCAGCTTCCGGATCAATGTCTTCCGGCAACGCGGCTCGCCAGCCTGCGTCATCCGTTACATCCCGGGCGACATTCCGCGCTTCGAGCATCTCGGCCTGCCCGAAGCCATGCGGCAGATGGTGATGGAGCCGCGCGGCCTGGTGCTGGTGGTGGGCGCCACCGGCTCGGGCAAGTCCACCACCATGGCCTCGCTGATCGAGCACCGCAACGAGAACCGCTCGGGCCATATCCTCACCTTCGAGGATCCGATCGAGTTCACCTTCCGCAACAAGCGTTCGATCGTCAATCAGCGGCAGATCGGCACCGACACCGACTCCCTGCTGGTGGGCCTGCGCAACGCCATGCGGCAGGCGCCCGACTGCATCCTGATCGGCGAGATCCGTGATGTCGAGACCATGTCGGCCGCCATCGCGTACTCGCAATCGGGCCACCTCGTGCTGGCCACGCTTCACGCCAACAACGCCAACAATGCGCTGAACCGCATCGTCAGCTTCTACCCGCCCGAGAACCGGCGAGTGATGCTGTCGGATCTGGCCGGCACCCTCAAGACCATCGCTTCGCAGCGGCTGGTGCGCAGCACCGGTGGTGCGCGGATTCCGGCGGTGGAGCTGCTGCTCAACACCCGTTATGTGGCCGAACTGATCGAGGCCGGCAATCTCGGCGACATCAAGGACGCCATGGAGAAGAGCCTCGCGCCCGGATCGCAGACCTTCGAGCAGAGCCTGCTGCAGCTGGTACGCCAGGGCAAGATCACGCGGGAAGACGCACTGGCCAATGCCGACTCGCCCACCAATCTGCTCTGGCTGATGGAGAACTCCGAGCGGCAGCTCAACGCGTCCGAGAGCAAGAGCGAGAGCACCGAGACCAAGCGCGAGGGTGACGGCCCCTCCTTCGCGGAGTTCCTGCTGAACGTCTGAGCCGGTCTGCGGCGCGGTCACCGCAGACCTTCCCACGGCTTACTGGCGCGCCTTCTCCACCTCGCGGCGCTCGAACAGATAATCGGTGTTGCCCTCGTGGCCGGCAAAGCGCGAGGCGCCGTACTGCGGGGTCTGCGGCACATCCTTGCTGACCTCGGTCTTGAGCGTCTCGAAGACCGACACGCCCAGGTTCCAGTCGCGGACCTTGCGCAGCAGGTCCATGAAGTGCCAGGCGAAGCTGGAATGCCCTTCGCGCCCGTCGTCGCTCACCGGCTCGTTGCCGCCCGATGACATCACCACCGCCGCCTTGCGATCGAGCAGGCCCCTCGGGTCTGCTGCGTTGGGTCGGGTCACCCGCTCACCGCCCACGAAGGCACCCGAGAAGCAGCTGTCGGAAACCAGCATCAGCTGCTTGGCGCTGATCCGCCCGAGCAGGCGCGACACATCGCCGTTGGACAGCCAGGACTGCGGCCGGTCGGCGGTGCTGTCGTTCATGATCCAGTAGCCGGTCTTGCCGTTCTCGATCGCCTCACCATGGCCCGCGTAATAGACGATCACCGAGTCGTTGGGGCCGGTCTCAAGGGCGAGCCTGTTGAGGGTGCGGATCACCGATTGCTTGGTGGCGTCGGTAAGCAGGACCGTGTCATAGCCGAGCGTTTCCTGGAGCAGCCTGCCCACCGCCTTGGCATCGGCGCCCGCGTTTTCGAGGGTGGGAATGGTGCGATCGGCGTAGTTGTCATTGCCGATCAGGACCGCCACCTTTCGCTCGATCTCGGGGACTGCCGCCTGACGCACCGCCCGCCGGGACTCCCGCGCGAGCTTGCGCACCTCGCGGGTTTCCTGCACGTATTTCCTGAGCTCGTCGGTCACCAGACAGTCGCCCTGTTCGAGCTCGGCCTCGTTCTCGCAGGGGCGCACATCGGCCAATGCCGGATTCACCTCCAGGCTGCTGATGGCAGAGGCGAAGACCTTCTTCTTGTACTCGGCGCGCGCCGCGAGCAGGGTCTGCAACTCTGCCCGGCTCATCTGGCCCACGCTGACGCTGCGGAACGCCACCTGCGCGGTACCGCCCGAACCCGAGGCCGTACTGCCCGAGCCGGAGCTGCCCGTCGCCGCCTCGGTCGCGGTGATCTCCTCCACGCCGCCGGTGGTGGTGGTGCCCGCCAGCGCGGGCACGGCATCGAGCACCCGGCCGCGGGTGGGCGTGGACATCTGGGTGGGAATGGCCACCGCTGTTACCGCGCTGGCCACCGCCACCGTGGTGACATTGGTCGGCGCGTCACTTGGTTGGGTCTGGCTCTGGCGATAGAGCGCGCCGTTGCCGGTGCCGCTGGGCTGGGTGATGCCGTAGAACGCGCCGTACTGCTTGAAGTCGGGCAGCAGGCCGCCGAGGGTGTCGGCATCCGGGTTGTTGGAGTAGACCAGCCAGCGCGTGCCGGACGGGATGGAGAACACGCCCGTGCCGGCCTGGTTGACGAAGGCGCCCCCACCGGCATCGACGATCAGGGGGTTGGTGCCGCCTTCTCGGGCGGTGATGGTGGTGCCGCTGCGCAGCAGCGCGCCGGCGCTGCCCGAAAGCGCCACGGAAGTGCCGCTGGCTGAGCCGGCGAGATCGAGGGTGCGGGCGTTGACGGTGAGGGTGCCGCCCGGGTTCAGCCCCGTGCCGGCGCCGGTTGTGAGGGTACCGTTGGTGGCGTTGATGATGGCATTGCCGGAGGCGACCGAGTTGGTGCCGTAGCGGCCGATGCCCACCGGCGCATCGGCTGCGCTGCCTGCGGTGAGGGTGATGTCGCGACCGACGGTGAGGTTCAGGTTCAGCGGCTGCAGACTGGTTTCGGCGTTGGCCAGACCGGCGCCGGCGCGGGCTGCGCTGCCGCCGGTGAGCGAGAGGCTGCCGCCCACGGTGAGCGCAAGATCGGCGGCAGAGGTAGCTCCCGACATGCTGCTGGCGCCGATGCGGACACCACTGCCCGCAGTCGCGGTCGCGCCGCCGCTTTGGCCGCGCAGGCTGAGATCGCCGCCTATGCTGAGGGTCTGACCCTGGCCGAGGATCGCGGCGTAGTTGCCCTGCCCGCCTGTGCCGGCGAGCAGGGCGGCATTGCCAGCAATGGACACCGTCTGCGTGGCGGCGTTGCCGTTCCCCGCGGCGATCATCGCGAAATTGTTCACCCCGCCAGACCCACCGGTCATCACCAGGCTCGCCGCAGACACTGACTGGGTGCCAGCCGTGCTCTGGATATTCGCGCCATTGTGCTCCGCTGTGGTGCCTCTGCTGGAGCCACCGGTCATGGTCAGCGCATTGACTCCACGTATCGTCTGGGTACCGGTGTACTCGGCATAGATCTGCGCGAAGTTGCGTGAGCCGACAGTGCCGCCGATCAGGGTGAGGTCACCGCCGCCCGCCGTGAAGTCGATGAGCTGCGCGCTACCTTCCGAGTAGATGCTCGCACGGCTGCCGAATCCGGTACCGCCGACATTCTGCTTGCTGCTCGAGCCGCCCTGCAGCAGCGCGGAACCTCCGGCAATGGTGAGGGTCTGCGTGCCTGCGGTGCCGAACTGCTCGATATGCGCGGCGTTATTGGTATCGCTGCCAGAGCCGCCGGTCATGCGCAGCCCGCCGGACCCGATACTGATCGACTGGGCAGTTCCGTAGGAGTGAATGCGCGCATTGGCTGAACTGCCACTGCCGCCGGTCATGGTGATACCTCCGGTGGCCATGGTCGTGATGGTCTGCGTGCCTGATGTGGCGGTCATACTGCCCTGCCTGATGTAGGCGCCATTCGCACCCTCACCAACAGCTCCGCCACCGCCTGTCATGGTGATTGACCGGGCATTGATCACCTGCGTGCCGGACTCGATGACAATGCTCGCACTGTTTGCGCTGTTGGCTATCGACGCGCTACCTCCCGAGGCGCCGCCAATCAGGGTGATGGTTGGATCGCCAAGAATCCGCTGGCTTGCACCCTGAATCCCGGGAGTATTCCAACCGCTGTTGATATACGCATTATTGTGTCCGCCCACGGTCCCACCAACGAGGGTGATAGCCCCTCCGGACATCGTGATCGTTTGCTGGCCACCGGTGGCGTAGATGCCGGCGGCACTACCGTTTGGTGCACCGACCATCTTGGCCGAAGAGCCACCGGTGATGGTTAGGTTGCCGCCGTTGTTGATAGTGATGCTCTGACTATCGGCCAGTTGCGTCCCGTACAAGTTGATATAGACATAGTTGTCGGTGTTGTCAGGAAGCGCACCGCCACCTCCGGTCAGCGTAATGCCCCCGAAGCCTGCTGTAATGGACTGTGTTCGGCCAGCACGAATAGAAGCACTGTTGCCTGTATTGACGCCACCGCCGCCCGCACCTCCCTCCAATGTGATGGCGCGCGCAGAGACCGTCTGCGTATTGGCCGCTTGCAATCGCGCGAACCGGGATGCACCGGATGAAGCACCGCGAAGGACAAGTGAATCAGCGGTTACGGTCTGATCACCCCCAGCCTGCACGAATGAGGCTGCGGTCGGTGACGCCAGGATCTGCAGACTCCCCGCCGCATTCAGCGTCATGTTTCCACTGCTGTTCAGGCCCGCATCAAGCAGCATGGTCGAAGCCGGATCCTGCGTGGTGAGCGATATCGCCCCGGCCTGAAGGAAACCCGGCGTGAGATTCCCGGAGGCCTGGGTGATGTTGATGCCGGAGAAGGTCGTGCCCAGCGTACCGCCGGTCCGCGAGTAATTGCTGCCCACTGTGAAACTGCCTGTGCCGTTGAGCGTGCCGCCGGTCATCTGGAATCGGCTCAC